>NZ_JBEYXQ010000020.1:0-104421 GCF_040645115.1 Streptomyces sp. NPDC046860
CATACTTGTGCCCCGCGCCGGTCCCCGGGGGTGCCGGGGCCCGCGCGGGGGCCCGGGGCGCGGGGGCGGGGCCGAGAGGGCGCGGCGCCGCCCCCGCGGCACCGCGGCGCCCGGCCGGGCGTGCCCCCGCGCGCCCCGCGAGGTGAGGGGCGCGTGGTGCGGCGGATACCGTTAGGACGTGCAGCCAGCAAGCGAATCCCCCCAGCGGCCCCACGGCCGCCTCCACCGGGCCAAGGCCCTGTACCGGAACGTCTCCAAGCGGAGGACGGCCTGGCTGCTGCTGACGGACACCGTCAATTCCTGCATGGAGTACCGCATCCTGGGCCTGGCCGCCGAGGCCGCGTTCTTCACGCTGCTGTCCGTGCCCCCGCTGCTGCTCAGCCTCATCGGCCTGCTCGGCTACGTCGACGACTGGACCGGCGCCGACACCATCCACAGCCTGGAGACCAACCTCCTGGAAGCCTCCCGCACGGTCCTGTCGGACAAGGGGGTCAAGGAGATCGCCGAGCCGATCCTGGACGACGTGATGCGCGGCGGCCGGCCCGACGTCATCTCCATCGGGTTCCTCTTCGCCCTCTGGTCGGGCTCGCGCGCGGTGAACGTCTTCATCGACACCATCACGGTCATGTACGGCCTGGACGGCGTCCGCGGCATCGTCAAGACCCGGCTCATGGCCTTCCTGCTGTTCGTCGTCGCCCTGCTGATCGGCTCGGTCGCGCTGCCGCTGATGGTCGCCGGACCGGACGCGGTGGTCGGGGTGCTGCCCTGGTCGGAGACGGTCGTCCAGGTGCTGTACTGGCCCGTCGTCATCGTGCTGTCCATCGTCTTCCTGACGACGCTCTACCACGTCTCCGTCCCGGTCCGCTCCCCGTGGATCGAGGACGTGCCCGGCGCGCTGGTCGCCCTCGCCATGTGGGTCGTCGGCAGCCTCCTGCTGCGCGTCTACCTCACCCACACCATCGAGGGCGCCACCATCTACGGCTCCCTCGCCGCCGCCGTCGCCGTGCTGCTGTGGATCGGCGTGTCCGCGTTCGCCGTGCTCGTCGGCGCCGCCGTCAACGCCGCCATCGACCGGGTCTGGCCCGCCGCGGCCACCGCCGCCGCCCGCGAGGCCAACGAGCGCCAGCGCGAGGCCCAGGTCGCCGAGTACGTCGCCTGGGCGGCCGCGCTGCGCGAGTCCGACCCGGACGACCCCGACATGCCGTCCGAGTTCCCCGAGCGCTGGTCCCGCTTCCTGCCCCCGGAGGACATCACCGGCCGGCTGCGCGGCCACACCCGCAGCGGCCACCAGCCGCCCAAGGGCTCCCAGGACGGCTGACCGTACGGACGGTCGGTGCGCCGGAATACATCCGTCGCGCACGGCGCTCTGGCAGACAGATGTGGTGCGTGCCGCCGTGGCGGCCGCACCGGCGACGAAGGGCTGGTGTGCGATGGCGGCAGACCGGACGGGCCCGGTGGCCCGAACCCCGTACGGTGCGGTGCGCGGGCGCCTCGAACACGGCATCGCGGTGTTCCGGGGCATCCCCTACGCGGCCCCGCCCTTCGGCCCCCGCCGCTTCCGCGAGCCCGAGCCGCCCGAGCCCTGGGACGGTGTCCGCGACGCCGGTTCCTTCGGGCCGACCCCGCCGAAACCGCCGTACTCCGAGGCGTTCGCCCAGTACCTCGCCGACCCCACCGTGCCCGGCGACGACTGCCTCAACCTCAACGTCTGGACCCCCGAACCGGGGCCGGGCGCCCGGCTCCCGGTGCTGGTCTGGCTGCACGGCGGCGCGCTGACCAGGGGTTCCTCGGCGGTGCCGGTGTACGACGGGCGGGCCTTCGCCCGCGACGGCGTCGTGGTCGTCTCGGTCAACTACCGGCTCGGCGTCGAGGGCTACGGACTCTTCCCCGACGCCCCCGCCAACCTCGGCCTGCGCGACCAGCTCGCGGCCCTGCGCTGGGTGCACGAGTCCGTCGCGGCCTTCGGCGGCGACCCCGGCAACATCACCCTGGCCGGGCAGTCGGCCGGCGCGATCAGCACGGGCGTCCTGATCGCGGCCCCGCAGGCGCGGGGCCTGGTCCGGCGGGCCGTGCTGCAGAGCGGAGCCCCCGAGGTGTCGGACCGGGAGAAGGTACGGCGCATGGTGCGCCGGATGGCCGCCCGGCTGAAGGTCCCCGCGACCGCCGCCGCCTTCGCGGACGTCGACCGCGGCCTGCTGCTGCGCACCCAGGCCGAGGTGAGCCGGCGCAGCAGCCCGGTGCTGGGCGGACCCGGGTTCGGCATCGTCACCGACGGCGGCCTCGTACCCGCCGACCCGCTGCGCGCCCTCGTCGACGGCGACGCGGCCCCCGGCGTCGACCTGCTGATGGGCTGGACCCGCGACGAGTACCGGCTGTGGCTGGTGCCCGGCGGCCTGGTCGAGCACGTCGACCGGCTCGGCGCGGTCGCGCTGGCCGGGGCGATGGCCCGCTGCCACGTCGGCCACGACGTCCCACGCGGCTACCGCGCCCTGCACCCGTCGGCGGGCGCCGCCGAACTCGTCGGCCAGATGGTCACCGACCACATGCTCCGCCTCCCCCTGCACCGCCTCGCGGACGCCCGCCCCGCGCGCTCCCACCTGTACGAGTTCGCCTGGCCGTCCCTGCGCCCCGGCCTCGGGGCCTGCCACAGCCTGGAACTCGGCTTCGTCTTCGACACCGGCGAGGTCGAGGAGGCGGTGAGGCTGGCGGGCAGCGGCGCCCCCCAGTCCCTGGCCGACACCATGCACGCGTCCTGGGTCGACTTCGTCACCAAGGGGGACCCGGGCTGGCCGTCCTGGGACGACTCCCACCCCACCCGCGTCTTCGGCACCGAGGGCCCCCACCTGGTCCACGGCCCCCGGGACGCGGAGCTCGCCCTGTGGACCCGCCCCGTGGTCCCGCCCCAGCCCTCCTCCCCGGACCGCCTCGCGGCGGTGCGGCGACTGCGCAGGTCGGCGGTGCTGCGGCGGCGGTGAGCCGCCCCTTCGGGCCCGGTCAGGTACGGCCCAGCGCGCGGGTGATCGCGGTGACGGTCTCCGGGCCCACCCGGCAGCAGCCGCCCAGCAGACGGGCGCCCGCCGCCGACCAGCCGGGGAAGTCGGCGCGGGTGAGTGTGGGGGCGCCGTCCCAGGCGCGGGCGGCGGCGTTCCAGCTCTCGCCGCTGTTGGGGTAGACGACCACCGGCTTGCCCGTCACCCGTGCCGCGGTCTCCACCGCGCGCGGGACGTCCTCGGGGGCGCAGCAGTTCACGCCCACCGCCACGATCTCGTCGGCGTCCGCCGCCAGGGCGAACGCCTCCTCCAGGGGCTGGCCCGCGCGGGTGCGATCGCCCTCGACGCTGTAGGAGAGCCAGGCGGGAACGCCCAGGCCGCGCACCGCGCGCAGCAGCGCCTCCGCCTCGTCGGTGTCCGGGACGGTCTCCAGGGCCAGGATGTCGGGGCCCGCCCCGGCCAGGACCTCCAGGCGGGGGCGGTGGAAGCGCTCCAGTTCGGCGCGGGTCAGCCCGTAGCGGCCCCGGTACTCCGAGCCGTCCGCGAGCATCGCGCCGTACGGGCCCGCCGAGGCGGCCACCCACAGGGGGCGGTCGGCCCGGGCGCGCCGGGCGGCCTCGCGGGCCAGGTCCACGCTCGACGCCATGAGGCGCGCGGCCTCCGGCCCGCCGATGCCGCGCCGCGCGAAGCCCTCGAACGTGGCCTGGTAGCTGGCGGTGATCACCACGTCGGCGCCCGCCTCGTAGTAGGCGAGGTGGGCCTCGGTGATCGCCTCCGGGGCCTCCGCGAGCAGCCGTGCGGACCACAGCTCGTCGCTGAGGTCGTGCCCGGCCGCCGTCAGCTGGTTGGACAGCCCGCCGTCCAGGACGAGCGGAGGCCCCTCGGTCAGGGCGGTGGCCAGGCTGTCGCTCATCCCTCGGCGCCCCTCGACTCCAGGGCCTCGGTCAGCCCGTCCGCGAACTCCACCGGGTGCTCCAGCGTGCCGAGGTGGCCGCCGGGGAGTTCCAGGAGGGCTCCGCCGGACAGGAAGTCGGCCGTGCGATAGGGGAGTTGGCCGTGCGATTCCGCTCCCGCGGCGAGCGTCAGCCGCTCCGGCAGGGGCCCGGGGACGTACGCGGTGAAGGGACGCAGCACCCGTGCGACGAAGACCCCCATCGGGGTCGCCTCCGGTCCCTCGGCGGGCGCCGGGTGCGGACCGTCCAGCGCGGCGATCAGCTCCCGGCGCCGCTCCGATCCGTCCGGCAGCACCAGCGCGCAGGGCGGCTCGTGCGCGATCACGTGCCGCAGCCGCTCCGGGTGCCGCGCGGCCAGCGCGAGCGCCGCGATCCCGCCCGAGCTGGTCCCGAAGACGTACGCCCGCTCGCCGGGCGGCAGCACCGCCGCCAGCACCCGGTCCGCGCCGTCGGCCCAGTCCTCGGGACGCTGGTCGGGCGCCGGCTGCCCGAGGCGGCCGTGCGCCAGGCCCAGCGGGTCGTAGGTCACCACGGTGAACCGGCGGGCCAGCCGCGCGGTCAGCGGACCGAGGCCCATGGGGTGCCCGGCGCCGCCCGGCACGACCAGCAGCACGGGGCCGGTGCCGGTGACGTCGAAGTCGGGTGTGCTCACGGTGTCTCCCTCGGCCAGTGTTCCAGCGCCCGGTGCAGCGCCTCGACCCCCTTGTCCCAAGAGGCGTCCACGGGGCGCCCGGCGCCGAAGCCGCCTGCCGACTCCAGCACGCAGTAGCCGTGGAAGGTGCTGCGCAGCAGGCGTACCGCGTCGGTGAGGTCGGGCTCGGCGAGGCCGTAGGCGCGCAGCATCCCGTAGGTGATCTCGGCCGTGCGGCGCAGGGCGGGGGAGTCCGCGACCAGGGACTGGTCGATACGGATCTGGGTGGCGGCGTACCGGCCGGGGTGTTCGAGGGCGTAGGCGCGGTAGGCACCGGCGAACGCGGTGAGCGCGTCCCGGCCCGCGCGTCCGGCGACCGCCGCCGCGATGCGGTCGATCAGCTCGCCGCCCGCGTACAGCGCCAGCCGGGTGCGCAGGTCGTTCAGGTTGCGGACGTGCGAGTACAGGCTCGCGTCCTTCACCCCGAAGCGCCGGGCCAGCGCGGACAGGGTGACGCGCTCGAAGCCGGCCTCGTCCGCGAGTTCGGCGGCGGCCGCGACCAGCCGGTCGGCGGTGATCCCCGCACGCGCCATCAACGCACCTCCTTGGATGTCCAGCTCACATCCTAGAGGCTCTAGGAAAGAATGTCCTGGACGAAGGCGTTGGCGAACTTGCCCGCCGGGTCCAGCTCCGCGGCCAGCGCACGGAAGTCGGCCAGCCTCGGGAACCGCTCCCGCACCAGCGCCGGCGGCATCTCGAACACCTTCCCCCAGTGCGGCCGGGCGTCGAGGGCGCCGAACGCCGCCTCCACCGCGCGCACGGCGGGCAGCGCGACCGCCGTGTCCTCGGTCCAGGTGAAGTGCAGGGCCACCGAGTCCCGCCCGTACGCGGGGCTCAGCCACTGCGTGTCGGCGGCGACCGTGCGCACCTCGCAGGTCAGCACCGCCCCGGCGAGCCCCGCCCGTACCGCGTCGAGGGCCTGGAGCGCGGCCGTCGCGTCCGCCCTCGGCAGCAGGTACTCCGACTGGAGCTCCGAACCGCTGCTGGGCGTGAACTCGGCCCGGAAGTGCGGCAGCCGCTCGTGCCAGGGGCCGGGCACCCCGCCCTGCGCGGTGCAGTTGACCGCGGGCATCCCCGGCACCGGATGCGCCGGCCCGGCCGCGGGCGCCGCCCACGGGAAGTCCACCGGCGCCTGGTCGGTGCGCCGCTTCAGCCACACCTGCCGGAACCCCGGCGCCCGCCAGTCGGTGAACAGGCTCACGCTGTACGCCGAGGCCGCGACCGTCTCGTAGTCCAGCCCGTCCAGGGGCAGTTCGGTGAAGACGTGCTGCTCGACCTCGTACGCCGGCTCCAGGTCCAGGGTGAGGGCGGTGACCACGCCGAGCGCGCCCAGCGAGGTCACGGCGCCGTCGAAACGCCGGTCCCCCCGGCCGATCCGCAGCGTGCCGCCGTCCGCGGTGACCAGCTCCACCTCGCGCACCGCCGAGGCCAGCGGCCCGTTGCCCACACCGGAACCGTGGGTGCCCGTCGCCACCGACCCGGCCACCGAGATGTGCGGCAGGGAGGCCATGTTGGCCAGCGCGAGGCCGTGCGCGTGGACCGTGCGGGCCAGCTCCGCGTACCGGACCCCGCCCCCGACGCGCACCGTACGGGCGCTGGTGTCCACGTCGATCACCTCGGGCAGCCCGGCCACCGACAGCAGCACGCCCCCGGGGCCGGGGTCCGCGATCCGGTTGAAGGAGTGCCCGCTGCCCAGCACCCGCACCCGGGCGGACCCCGCGACCAGGGCCCGCAGCGCCTCGGGCGATTCCGGCCGGTGGAACCCGGCGGCCGTGTAGGTGATGTTCCGCGCCCAGTTGGTGACCGCCCGCGCCGACTTGGTCATCCTTGCCGTCCCTCCCCGAGAGTGCCTGTGCCCAGACCCTCTCATCACCCCCGCGACCTGGGGAGACCCCCAGTCACGGAAGATCGCCGGAGGCAACACGAGGCCCCCGGGAGGGCTCGCCGGGAAGTGGGGGCATACGGTGAGAGATGTACGCGTGAGCCGGGAGGAGAACAGGGATGGGCAGCCGCACCGCGCTGGTCGAAGATCTGATGGAGCGGTTCCCGCACGTGCCGCGGGAAGCCGTCTTCAAGGAGGACCTGCTCCGGGGCGGAGTCGCCTTCGACGCCTCGGCCCTCAGCGACAACGAGGGCGGCGAGGTCAAGCCGAAGTCGTACTTCATCTTCTCCTTCGACCACGGCACCCTGCCGGAGCTGGGCGAGGCCGCGCTGCGCAGGCCCCCGGAGGAGATCATCCTCACCGGCGGCCCCTACGACCTGCGCCGCACCGTCGTCTCCGTGCGGGTGAACCCCGCCTCCCCCTACCGGGTCGCCGCCGACGAGCACGGCCAGCTCGGCCTGTACCTCGACGGCAAGCGGATCTCCGACGTCGGCGTGCCGCCGATGCCGGAGTACTACCGGCACAAGCTCTCCAACGGGAAGTCGGTCATGGAGGTGGCCCCGACCATCCAGTGGGGCTACCTGATCTACCTGACCGCGTTCCGCGTCTGCCAGTACTTCGGCGCCAAGGAGGAGTGCCAGTACTGCGACATCAACCACAACTGGCGCCAGCACAAGGCGGCGGGCCGGCCCTACACGGGCGTGAAGGACGTCGACGAGGTCCTCGAGGCGCTGGAGATCATCGACAAGTACGACACCGCGAAGATCTCCACCGCGTACACCCTCACCGGCGGCGCCATCACGTCGAAGGTCCAGGGGCTGGACGAGGCCGACTTCTACGGGCGGTACGCCAAGGCCATCGAGGAGCACTTCCCGGGCCGCTGGATCGGCAAGGTCGTCGCCCAGGCGCTGCCCAAGCCGGACGTGCAGCGCTTCAAGGACTACGGCGTGCAGATCTACCACCCCAACTTCGAGGTGTGGGACGAGTACCTGTTCAAGATGTACTGCCCCGGCAAGGAGCGGTACGTCGGCCGGGACGAATGGCACAAGCGCATCCTGGACTCCGCCGACGTGTTCGGCGCGCGCAACGTGATCCCCAACTTCGTGGCGGGCGTGGAGATGGCCGAGCCCTTCGGCTTCACCACCGTCGACGAGGCCATCGCCTCCACCACCGAGGGCCTGCGCTTCTTCATGTCGCACGGCATCACGCCCCGCTTCACCACCTGGTGCCCCGAACCCACCACCCCGCTCGGCAAGGCCAACCCGCAGGGCGCGCCGCTGGAGTACCACATCCGGCTGCTGGAGGCGTACCGCAACACCATGGACGACTTCGGCCTCGCCTACCCGCCCGGCTACGGCCCGCCCGGCCCCGGCAACGCGGTCTTCTCCGTCAGCTCCTTCATGGACAGCCTCTCCGCCGAGGAGCCGGTGGAGGTCTGACACCCGCCCGTTGAACCGCCGGGCGCCGTCCCGCGTACCCCCTATCGGAGTGGCGGGCGCTCGGCGGCGGCCACGGTCACCCCGTGCGACGAGTGGTTCACCCGATCCGCCTGAGCCGCTTGTCAGCCCGGCGGCGGCGTGAAAGGCTCCTGCCTCCGCGAGGCCCCCAACTCCACCCCCGCTCGGAAGAGTTGCCCCTCGCTCGTGGACGCTGGAGACCGATGCCCGATCTGCCGCCCCCTCAGGACGCCGCCGAGGCCGCGCTGTTCGCCGAGTGCTGGGACGCGGTCCTCTCCTACGCGGACCTGTGCACATCGGGTGCGGGGACGGCACGCCAGCTCGCCGACGAGGCGTTCACCTCGGGGATGCGGGAACTGCGCGCCGCGCAGAGCGCCGTGCGCGGCCGCACCAGCAGGCTGCCGATGATCCCCCAACTCCTCACCTCCGTACGGGAGACGGCGGCCGGATGGGAAAGCGCGGGCAACGGCCACAGACTCGACCCCGACCTCCGCCTCTGGCTCAACTCCGAAGCCGCCGCCCGCTACACCGGCCCGCCGCTGGGCCGCCCCATCGCCCTGCGCGGCCTCAGGGACATGTCCGCAGGCGACGCCACGCTGCTCTGGCTCGCCGAGGTGGAGGCGCTCCCGCTGCCCACCGTCGCCCGCCGGCTGGGCCTGGACCCGCTGACCACCGCCGCCGAACTCGACCAGGTCCGCGTCCTCTTCCACGACCGCTGCCACCGCGCCCACCGGGACACCCCGCTGGACGCCGAGTGCCGCAGCTACGCCCGCCTGCTGGACGCCGTCACCCGCTCACCCGGCGCCGAGGCCCCCGAGGACCTCTCCCGCCACCTCGCCACCTGCGTCCCCTGTGCCGAGGCCGCCGCCTGCCTGCGTCTGCACGGCGGCGGCATCCCGGCCGCCCTCGCCGGCGGCGTCATCGGCTGGGGTGCCCTCGCCTACCTGGAACGCCGCCGCCGCGCCGCCGACGCCCGCCTGGGCGTGGGCGCGCCCAGGGGACCCGGGGCGCGGGCCGACGACGAGGCGAACCACGGCCGCGTACTGCGCCGCAGCCTCCTGGCGGCGGCCGGGCTGCTGTCCGCCGTCGCGCTGGGCGTCTCCCTGATGCCGTTCGGCACGTCCGACGACGACGCCGGCGGCCGCGACGACCAGAAACCGATCGCCGCCCCCGACACCCCCGAGCCCACCCCGGCCCCCTCCCGCTCCTCCCGCTCGGCGGCGCCGGCCACGACCCGCACCCTCCCGGTCAGCCCGACCCCGAAGCCGGACCCCACCCGGCGGGCGTCCCGGCCCCCCTCCCGCAAACCCTCCGCGACCCCCTCCCGGGCACCCGGGCCGAGCGCTCCCCCCACCTGCCAGGTCTCCTACCACCTGGACGACGAGTGGAGTGACGGCTTCCAGGCGAGCCTCCACGTCACCACCGACGAGTCCCTCTCCGGCTGGCGGATCGCCTGGACCTTCCCCGACGGCCAGCGCATCGCCCAGATGTGGGACGCGACCCCGCACCAGGACGGCTCCGCCGTCACGGCGGAGGCCAAGAGCTACAACAGCGCCGTCCCGGCCCACGGCACGATCGCCTTCGGCTTCGTGGGGAAGCGGGACGGCGGCAACGGGGCGCCGAGCGGGTTCAGCCTCAACGGCGCTCCCTGCGCGACGGGTTGACCCGGTCGTCGGACGGCGTGCTGGACCGGTCGCCGGTGCGCGCCGGCGTTCCCCGGGCCGTCCGCGCACCCGCGGGTAATTCGATGGCGGCCTCCTCCGGCGCGCTCTAGAGTGAGGACCACTTCGCGCGGCGGGAGTCCGCCGCGCGCCGTAGAAGCGACGAGGAACGGGAGGTGTGACCGATGGCTGTCTCTGTGACGGGTCGTGCCCACGACCAGAAGCCCATCCACTCCACCTCCGTGGCCACCGGCTGATCCGACCGCGCCGCAGGCGCCCACCGGGGCCACCCTTGTGAAGGGTCTCCCTTGCAGCTCTCCTCCTCGCACGCTCTTCTCCCCCTCGGCTGGGACCCGCACTGGGAAGCCGAGTTCGCCCCCTACGCCCGTCAGGGCCTCCTTCCCGGACGCGTCGTCCGGGTCGACCGGGGGCAGTGTGACGTCCTCACCGCGGACGGGGTCGTCCGCGCCGACACCGCCTTCGTGACCCCGCACGACCCGATGCGGGTGCTGTGCACGGGGGACTGGGCCGCCGTCGACCCCGAGGGCGGCAGCCCCCGGTACGTCCGGGCCTACCTGCCCCGCCGCACGGCGTTCGTCCGGTCCACCTCCTCCAAGCGGTCCGAGGGACAGATCCTCGCGGCCAACGTCGACCACGCGGTCGTCGCCGTGTCGCTCGCCGTCGAACTCGACCTCGGGCGGGTCGAGCGGTTCCTCGCGCTGGCGTGGGAGTCCGGGTCGCAGCCGGTGGTCGTGCTGTCCAAGGCCGACCTCGTCCCCGACCCCGTGACGCTCGCGCACCTCGTGCAGGACGTCGAGAACGCCGCGCCCGGCGTGCCCGTGCTCGGCGTCAGCGCCCTGCACGGCGACGGACTCGACGTGCTCCGGGCCCTGATCGGCACCGGCACCGCCGTGCTGCTCGGGCAGTCCGGCGCCGGGAAGTCGACGCTGGCCAACGCGCTCGTCGGCACGGACGTGATGGACGTCCGGGCGGCGCGGGACGTCGACGGCAAGGGGCGGCACACCACGACCACCCGCAACCTGCTGCCGCTGGCCGGCGGCGGCGTGCTCATCGACACCCCCGGACTGCGCGGCGTCGGCCTCTACGACGCCGAGACCGGGGTCGGGCAGGTGTTCTCCGAGATCGAGGAGCTGGCGGCGCGCTGCCGGTTCCACGACTGCTCCCACGCCTCCGAGCCCGGCTGCGCGGTCGCCGCCGCGGTGGACTCCGGCGAGCTGCCGGTCCGGCGGCTGGAGAGCTACCGCAAGCTGGTCCGCGAGAACCTGTGGATCGTCGCCAAGACCGACGCCCGCCTGCGCTCCGAGATCCGCAAGGACTGGAAGCGCAAGGGAGCCGAGGGCCGCGCCGCGATGCAGGCCAAGCGGGGCCGCTGGGCCTAGGCCGGGAGCGGGGCCGGGCTGCATGTCCGTTTTCCGCTGGCCCGGCCCCCTCCCGGCGTCCGACACTGGACGCATGACGGACGACGACAGCAGGTACGAGGCGGTGCGCAGCCGCGACGGGCGGTTCGACGGCGTCTTCTTCTTCGCCGTCCGGACCACCGGCATCTACTGCCGCCCGAGCTGCCCGGCGGTGACGCCGAAACGGTGCAACGTACGGTTCTTCCGCACGGCCGCCGCCGCACAGGGCTCCGGCTTCCGGGCCTGCCGCCGCTGCCGCCCCGACGCCGTGCCGGGCTCGGCCGAGTGGAACGTCCGCGCGGACGTCGTCGGCCGGGCCATGCGGCTCATCGCGGACGGCGTCGTCGACCGCGAGGGCGTCACCGGCCTCGCCGCCCGCCTCGGGTACAGCCCCCGGCAGGTGCAGCGGCAGCTCACCGGGGAGGTCGGCGCCGGACCCGTCGCGCTCGCCCGCGCCCAGCGCGCCCACACCGCGCGCACCCTGCTGCGGACCACCCAACTCCCGGTCACCGAGATCGCGTTCGCGTCCGGGTTCCGCAGCATCCGCCAGTTCAACGACACCATCCGCGAGGTGTACGCCCACACCCCCACCGAGGTGCGCGAGGCCGCCCCGCGCTCCCGCCGCGCCGCCCCCGGCACCGGCATCCCGCTGCGCCTCGCCCACCGGGGCCCCTACCAGGCCGCCGCCGTCTTCGACCTGCTCGCGCGCGAGGCCGTACCCGGCGTCGAGGAGGTGACCGGCACCCCGGGCGCCCGCGTGCACCGGCGCACCCTCAGGCTGCCGTACGGCACCGGCGTCGCCGCCGTCCACGAGCGCGCCCACCCGTCCGGCCCGCGCGGCGGGACCCGGCCCGGCGGCTGGCTCGACGCGACCCTCCGGCTCACCGACCCCCGCGACCTCACCACCGCCGTGCACCGGCTGCGCCGGCTGTACGACCTCGACGCCGACCCCTTCGCCGTCGACGCCCGCCTCGGCGCCGACCCCCGGCTCGCCCCGCTCGTCGCCGCCCGGCCCGGACTGCGCTCGCCCGGCGCCGTCGACCCGCTGGAGACCGCCGCCCGCGTCCTGGCCGGAGCGGCCGGGACCGAACGGCTCGTACGCCGGTACGGCAAGGCGCTCGACGCGCCCGGCGGCACCCTCACCCACCTCTTCCCCGAACCCTCCGTCCTCGCCGAGGAGGAGGCCGGGACACCGCTCGGCACGCTCGCCGCCGCCCTGGCCGACGGCCGGCTGCGCCTCGATCCCGGCGCCGACCGGGACGAGGCCCGGCGCCTGATGGAGGAACTGCCCGGCATCACCCCGGCCGCCGTCGCCGCCCTGCGGGCGCGCGTGCTCGGCGACCCGGACGTCACCCCACCCGGTACGGACCTCCCCGAAGCCTGGCGGCCCTGGCGGTCCTACGCCGTCGCACATCTACGGGTCGCCGAGGAGCTGAACGCGTGATGGCGATCATGGACGACCCCTACTGGACCGAACTGGCCTCCCCGGTCGGCCCCCTGCTGCTCACCGCCGACGCCGACGGCGCGCTGACCTCCGTCTCCGTGCCGGGCCAGAAGGGCGGCCGGACCGCCCCCGAAGGGCTGCGGCCGGACGCCGGGCCCTTCCGGGACGCCACCGAACAGCTCACCGCCTACTTCGCCGGAGACCTGAAGGAGTTCGACCTCCCCACCCGTGCCAGGGGCACCGAGTTCCGCGAACGGGTGTGGACCGCCCTGGACGCCGTCCCCTACGGGAGCACCACCACCTACGGCGCGATCGCCGCCCGGATCGGCGCCCCGCGCGCCGCGATCCGCGCGGTCGGCGGCGCCCTCGGCGCCAACCCCCTGCTGATCGTGCGCGCCTGCCACCGGGTCATCGGGGCCGACGGCACGATGACGGGCTACGCGGGCGGACTGGAGCGCAAGCTCTGGCTGCTGCGGCTGGAGGGAGTGCTAGGGCCTGTCTGACAATTCGCGTCGTCGCCCGAAGGGCGGCCGCGCGGCAGACGGGAATTGTCAGACAGGCCCTGGAGGACGTGTGACCGGCTGGGCCGAGCGGGTGCGCCCCCGGCGCTGGCGCCCGCCCGCCGGCCGCCGCGTGTGGCACCGTCGCCTCCGGCGGGCCCGCACGCGGGCGGGCCCGGTGCGGAAAGGCGGACATGGGCTACGTCGCACGGTTCCTCACGGTCCTGCTGCTCGTACTGACACCCGCCCCGGCGTGGGCCACCGAGGCATCCCGGCCCTGGACCGGCACATGGGAGGCCGCCCCCTCCGGCACCGCCCCCGCCCTGCCCGGCGCCGCGATCCGCAACGTCGTCCACCTCAGCGTCGGCGGGCGGTCCCTGCGCCTCCACCTCAGCAACCGGTTCGGCACCGCCCCGCTCCGCCTCGGCGCGGTGACCGTCGCCCTGAGGCACGGCAAGGGCGCCGACGCCGAACCCGGCACCCTGCGCACCGCCACCTTTCGCCACGCGCCGACCGCCGAGATCCCGCCCGGCCGGGACCTGCTCACCGACCCCGTCGAACTCACCGTGCCGCCCGCCGCCGACCTCCTGGTCACCGTCCTCACCCCGGACGACTCCGGCCCCGCCACCCAGCACGGCACCGCCCTCCAGACCAACTACGTCGCCCTCGTGGGCGCCGGTCACGCGGCCGACGTGGACGGCTCGGCGTTCCGGACGCCGGTCAGCAACTGGTACTACGTCACCGGGGTCGACGTACGCGCCACCGGCGCCCGCGCCGTCGTCGCCTTCGGCGACTCGCTCACCGACGGCCACGGCTCCACCCACGACGCCAACCACCGCTGGCCCGACCTGCTCGCCGAGCGCGACCGCCGCCTCGGCGTCCTCAACGCGGGCGTCGGCGGCAACCGCCTCCTGCGCGACGGCACCGGGCCCAGCGCCCTGGCCCGGCTCGACGCCGACGCACTGGACCGCGCCGGGGTCCGCGTCCTCGTCGTCCTGGAGGGCGTCAACGACATCAACGGCAACCCGGCCGCCACCGACGCGGCCGCCTTCGCCGACGCCTACCGCACCCTCGTCTCCCGCGCCCACGCCCGCGGCATCCGGGTCGTCGGCGTCACCCTCACCCCGTACGGCGGCTACCCGGCGCACACCGCGGCCCGCGAGGCGGTGCGGCAGCGGGTCAACGACTTCATCCGCACCGGCGGCGCCTTCGACGCGGTCGCCGACGCGGACGCCGCGCTGCGCGACCCCGCCGACCCCGTACGCCTGCTGCCGCGCTACGACCCCGGCGACCACCTGCACTTCAGCGACGAGGGGATGCGGGCGGTCGCCGACGCCGTCGGCCGGGCCCTGCCGCGGTGAGCGTCAGCCCCACAGCACCGCGCCCAGCCACGCCCCCGCGATCAGCAGGCAGGCGAACAGCTCCGTGAACACGCTGGAACCGCCCGAGCGCATCGCGGTGCGCAGCGCGGCCATCGCCTCGCCGTGCCGGCCGAGCCGGAGCCGCTCGCAGAGGTAGATCCCGCCCATGAACCCGGGCAGCGCGCCCACGACCGGCACCAGTACGAATCCGAGGAGCGCGCCGACGCCCGCGTACACCGCCATCCGGGGGGTCGCGCCGGACGCCCGCAGCCGGCGCGCGGGCAGCGTCCAGCGCACGACGTGCGCCAGCAGCAGCACGACGGTGGCGCCGACGAGCACCGCCCAGGTGAGGGCGGCCGGGTTGGTCAGCGCCCACCACAGGACCCCGGCCCACACCAGCCACGAGCCCGGCACACCGGGCACCAGCACTCCGCACAGGCCCAGCGCGATCACCAGGCCGACCAGCAGGAGTTCCCACGCTCCCATCTGCCCAGCGTGCCCGAGCCCGGACGGAACCGCAGATCTCGTACGGCCGTTCGCCCTGTCGCCCGATGCGCTGCGGTGGGCGGCCGGGGGCGTCCGATTTTCCCGATGCCCCGTTTCCGCACGGCCCGCGCGGTGACAATTACCGGCATGAGTCAGCAGGGGGGCGGGCCCACTCGCCAGGACGACGACTGGTGGCGGCAGCTCTACGACGAAGCGGCCGACGACACGGGCCCCACACCGGTTCCGGATTCCCTGGACGACCGTTACGCCTCGGCGAAGCGGGCGACGACACGGGCCGCCGGGCCAACGGAGCGCGCGGACCGCACGGACCGCACGGACCGCACGGACGACGCCGGGGAGGACACACCAGCCCGCCTCTCCGGAGACCGGCCGCCGGACGAGCCGCCGCCCCTCCCGGCGCAGCGCACCGGCGAGCAGCAGCCCGCCCCGCCCGCCGCTCCGGTCCCTCCCGCTCCCGCCCCTCCCGCTCAGGACGCGCCCGCCGCCGGCCGGCCACCGGCCGTGCCGCCCATGCCCGGCTGGCCCGCGCCCGCCCCCGGCGGCCCGCCCGAGGCGCCCCGGCAGCCGGACCCCCGTTCCGGCCGGCGGGCCGGTGTCCCCGCGCCCCGGGGCCCCGTCGTCACCGGCGTCGCCCGGTTCACGCCGGGCCACCCGGCCGCACCCCCCACCCCCGACTACGTCGGCTCCCGGCCGCCCACCTACGCCCCCGAACCCACCGCGCTGCCCGCCGCCGATCCCGACCGGCTCGACGAGCTGGTGTCCGACACCGTGCTGGAGGGCGCCCGGTACGGGGCGTGCACCCTGCGCGCGGTCTCGCTGCGCGGCGACTCGGCGAGGTACCGGGGCGAGGCACGGCGGGACGCCCTGCTCGTCGCCCGGTTCGGCGCGGGCGAACACGCCCTCGTGCTCGTGGCCATGGCCACCGGCGCGCGGGCCGCGCCCGGCGCGCACCGGGCGGCCGCCGAGGCGTGCCGGTACATCGGGCAGGCCGTCGGGCGCAGCCACGAGCGGCTGGTCGAGGACCTGCGGGCGGGCCGGCGCGGCGACCTCAAGTCCGGGCTGCACCGTCTGACCGACCGCACGCTCGGCCGGCTCCGCGCCGACGCCGCCGAACGGGACCTCGGCCCCGAGGAGCACACGGCGAGCCTGCGCTGTCTGCTGCTGCCCGCCGACCCCGACTGCCGTACCCGGGTCTTCTTCGGCGCGGGCGAGGGCGGGCTGTTCCGGCTGCGGGACGGGGAGTGGCTCGACATCGAACCCGCCGACCCCGGCGCCGCGCCGCCCGCCGCGGGCGCGCTGCCCGCCGAGACCCCGGACGGCGACCGCCTCACCCTGGACCTCGGCATCCCCGTTCCGCCCAGCCCGTACGAGCCGGTGGCCGACCCCGCCGGGCCGCCGCCGGTGCCGTTCCGGTTCCGGGCGGCGGTGGCCCGGCCGGGTGACGTGCTGATGATGTGCACGACCGGGCTCGCGGACCCGCTGCGCGGGGAGCCGTCCCTCCGCGCGTTCCTCGGCCGCCGCTGGTCGCGGGCGGCCGCGCCCGGTCTCGCCGGGTTCCTCGCCGATGCCCTGACCCGGGTGAAGGGGTACGCCGACGACCGCACGGCCGCCGCCGTTTGGGAGGCGTAACCCGGGCCCCTGTGACTTCATGGAACCGCGAGAGCGTATCCCGGGACCGCGAAGGGGCACACGAGCGTCATGGCCAAACAGAACGTCGCCGAACAGTTCGTCGACATCCTCGCCCGCGCCGGGGTGCGCCGTATGTACGGCGTCGTCGGGGACAGCCTCAACCCGGTCGTGGACGCCGTGCGCCGCAACGCCGCCATCGACTGGGTGCACGTCCGCCACGAGGAGGTCGCCGCCTTCGCGGCGGGCGCCGAGGCCCAGGTCACCGGCAAGCTGACCGCCTGCGCCGGCTCCTGCGGCCCCGGCAACCTCCACCTCATCAACGGCCTGTACGACGCCCACCGCTCGATGGCGCCCGTCCTCGCCCTCGCCTCGCACATCCCGTCCAGCGAGATCGGCCTCTCCTACTTCCAGGAGACGCACCCCGAGCGGCTGTTCCAGGAGTGCAGCCACTACAGCGAGATGATCTCCAACCCGAAGCAGATGCCCCGGCTGCTCCAGACCGCCATCCAGCACGCGATCGGGCAGCGCGGCGTCAGCGTCGTCACCCTGCCGGGCGACGTGGCCGACCAGCCCGCGCCCGAGCAGTCCTTCGAGAGCGCCCTGGTCACCTCCCGGCCCACCATCCGCCCCGGCGACGCCGAGATCGACCGCCTGGTGGAGATGATCGACGAGGCGGACAAGGTCACCCTGTTCTGCGGCGCGGGCACGGCGGGCGCCCACGCCGAGGTGATGGAGTTCGCCGGACGCGTCAAGTCCCCGGTGGGCCACGCCCTGCGCGGCAAGGAGTGGATCCAGTACGACAACCCGTACGACGTCGGGATGAGCGGGCTGCTCGGGTACGGCGCCGCCTACGAGGCCACCCACGAGTGCGAGCTGCTGATCCTGGTCGGCACCGACTTCCCGTACAACGCCTTCCTGCCCGACGACGTGCGGATCGCGCAGATCGACGTACGGCCCGAGGTCATCGGGCGCCGCTCCCGGCTGGACCTCGCGGTGTGGGGCGACGTCCGCGAGACGCTGCGCTGTCTCATCCCCCGGGTGCGGGAGAAGACGGACCGCCGCTTCCTGGACCGGATGCTCAAGAAGCACGCCGACGCGCTGGAGGGCGTGGTCAAGGCGTACACCCGCAAGGTCGACAAGCGCGTCCCGATCCACCCCGAGTACGTGGCGTCCGTGCTGGACGAACTGGCCGACGACGACGCGGTGTTCACCGTGGACACCGGCATGAACAACGTCTGGGCCGCCCGGTACATCTCGCCCAACGGCCGTCGCAGGATCATCGGTTCGTTCTCGCACGGCTCGATGGCCAACGCGATGCCCATGGCGATCGGCGCCCAGCTCGCCGACCGTGACCGGCAGGTCGTCTCCATGTCCGGCGACGGCGGATTCACCATGCTGATGGGGGACTTCCTGACCCTGGTCCAGCAGGACCTGCCGGTGAAGATCGTGCTGTTCAACAACTCCGCGCTCGGCATGGTGGAGTTGGAGATGCTGGTCGCGGGCCTGCCCTCGTACGGCACCACCGACGTCAACCCCGACTTCGCCGAGGTCGCCCGCGCCTGCGGTGCCTACGGGGTACGGGTGGAGAAGCCCAAGCAGCTCGCCGGAGCGCTCAAGGACGCCTTCCGGCACAAGGGGCCCGCGCTGGTGGACGTCGTCACCGACCCCAACGCCCTGTCGATCCCGCCGAAGATCAAGGCCGAGATGGTCACCGGGTTCGCGCTGTCCGCGTCGAAGATCGTGCTGGACGGCGGCGTCGGCCGGATGCTCCAGATGGCCCGTTCCAACCTCCGTAACGTGCCCCGGCCCTGAACCGCGTCCGACAGCGGTGATTTCCGGTCAGTTTCACCGCGTGTGACCGGTTGGGGGCGCTGGGTCCCCGAATCGCGCCGCAGGAGCCGCCAGTCGGCTCCTGCGGCGGCTTTCGGCCGCCCCGGCGCCCTCCGTACGGCCGCCCGCGCACCCGGCGGACGGGCCGCCGGGCCACCGCGCGTGGCCGAAGACCCGGCCATCGGGCGGCGGCCATGACTGGCCGGGAGCCCTCTGGGCAACCATCCGACGTGGACGCGGTCGACCAGAAGGGGGAGGGCCGGCGACGTGTGGGCGGGGGTCATGACGAGGCACGCGCGAGGGGGTGGTCCCGTGGCGGTGGGGGCCTCTCCGGCGGACATGGGGGACGACGACACGGGCGGCACGCGTGAGGCGCACCGGCTCAGACGCGAGCTGGCGCGAGCCGACCTCGCGGCGGTGCCCGAGGCGCGCCGCGAACTGCGTGCCCTGCTGCGGCACTGGGGCCGGCCGGACCGGTCCGACATAGCGGAACTGCTCACCTGCGAACTGGTCACCAACGCCCTGGTGCACACCGACGACGACGCCGTCCTCATCGCCGTCCTCACCCCGCGCGCCCTGCGCGTGGAGGTACGGGACTTCGTCGCCCGCGGACCCCGGGTGCGCGCCCCCGAACCCGACCAGGACACCAACGGCCGGGGCCTGCTCCTGGTGCAGTCCCTCGCGGACGCCTGGGGGATACGGGCGCACGACGTGGGCAAGTCGGTGTGGTTCGAGCTGGGCGCGGAGGCCGCGTAGCCGGAGACGCCGACGGGGCGGGGAAGCGATTCTCCTGAATCGCTTCCCCGCCCCGTCGTGACGGAACTCAGCCGAACTGCTGCTCGAGATCCTTCAGTTTGCGCTCCAGCGAGTCCAGCCGGGGGATCGCCATCGTGTCGTCCTCGGCGGTGAGGTCGACCGTGACCGCCTCACCGCTCTTGGGGACCGATTGCAGAGGCGGCCGCGGCCGCGCGGACGGCTTGTCCGCCGCTATGGCGGGCTCCCCGGCCGTGGAGGCGGGGGCGCGGTCCATCTGCACCTCCACCGTCCGCGCGGGCGTCCGCGGCACGATGCCCCGGGCGCCCCGGCTGAGCGCCTTCAACTGGGCGCGTTCCACCCGCTGCTGGTCGCGCCTGCGCCGACGGGCCTCGTCCTTCTGCCGCTGGTCGTCGCGCACCTCCTCGACCGCCTCGTCCAGGCTGCGCACACCCTCCAGGAGCATGAGCGACCAGGCGCGGTAGGTCTCGCGGGGTGCCCGCGCCCAGCGCACGATGCGGATCTGGGGCAGCGGACGCGGCACCAGACCCTGTTCGCGCAGGGCGGCCCGGCGGGTCTGCTTCAGCGCGCGGTCGAAGAGCACCGCGGCCGAGAGGGACATGCCGGAGAAGAACTGCGGCGCCCCGTCGTGCCCCATCCCCCTGGGCGCGTGCACCCAGTTGAACCAGGCCGCGGCGGCGGCGAACATCCACACCAGCATCCGGGAGCCCAGGGCGGCGTCGCCATGGCTGGCCTCGCGCACGGCGAGGACCGAGCAGAACATGGCCGCGCCGTCCAGGCCGAACGGCACCAGGTACTGCCAGCCGCCGGTGAGCCCGAGGTTCTGCTCACCGAAGCCGACCAGACCGTGGAAGGAGAGTGCGGCGGCCACCGCCGCACAGCAGAACAGCAGGACGTACGAGGCGGTTCCGTAGAACGCCTCCTTGCGCCTGCGGCGTTCCTCGCTGCGTTCCCAGGAGTCGTCCGCGCCTGTCTTCTCCCCGGAAGAGCGCTTGCCGCGCGCGAGCACCGCGATCGCCGCCAGCAGGCCCAGGAGCAGCACGGCGCCCGGAAGCAGCCAGTTCAGCGATATGTCGGTCATTCGCATCAGGGGTCCCTTGCCTTGGGATGGGGCGTATCGCCCGTCATAGTGACCCATTCCCGGCGAGCGGCCAGGGATTTCGAGGCAATGGACCGCCAAAGGGGCCCGAGGCCGGTGCGGCGACGGTGTTTTGCTCGAACTCTCCACGGTGTAGGGGCGGTTGAGTTCGATTAACGCTGCCCGAACGAGTGGTTCCGGCGGGTTTCAGGCGGCCGCGGCGGCGGTCAGCTTGGCGATCCGCTCGCTGTCGCAGGTGCGCGGGCAGGTGGCGCAGGTGTCCTCGGGGCGCAGCGTGTAGAACATGCAGCAGCTGACCCGGTCGCGGGTGGGCAGCGGTTCGCCGCCCGGACCGGTCAGCTCGCGGAACGCCGCCGAGCCCGCGTACGGACCCGTCGCGCCCGGCAGCAGCAGCTCCAGCTCGCGCACCGCGCGTCGCTCCTCGCCCTCACCGAAGAGGGAGGCGAGGTACCACAGGCTCTCCACGATCTCGTCCGTCGCCATGCCCCACAGGGCGCGTCCGCGCCGCCGCATGCGCGGCCCGAAGCCGCCCAGCACCGGCTGGAGGTGCTCGGCGACGGCCGCGCGGACCTCGGCCCGCAGCGCCTCCTCGTCCGCGACGACGACCGCTTCGGGCCGGCCGGCCGCCGGGTCGTCCGGCAGGCAGGCGAAGCCGGCCGGGCGCACGGCCATGCGGCCCTCGGTGCGGTGGTAGGCGACATGGGAGGCGGGCAGCCGGGGCACCCGGCGGTACAGGAACCAGGGGACGGTGACCAGGAGGCAGGCGGGCCAGGCGTAGCGGTGCAGTCCGAAGCTCGCGATGACGTCGGGGCGGGCGGGCCGGCCGTAGTCCCGCAGCACCTGCGCGTCGTCCCACGCGAGGAAGGAGTCGAGCTGGACCCCGCCCGCGGCGAGCCCGTCGGCGGTCACCCAGCCCTCGCCCGAGGGCAGCGCCTCCCGCGAGGCGTCCAGGATCGTCACGTTCAGGCCCGGATAGACCTGGCCGAGCCGGGCGTACGCGGCGGCGAGCGGTGAGGCCGTAGCGAGCATGGCGGGACCACCGATCCTTCGAACACGGGGGCGGACGTACAGGTAAGCCTAACCTTACCGGCCTTTCCGGGAATTTGAACTGCCGCCTCCTGCGCCTAAGGTGCTTGACGGACATGTGACGGTCCGTCGTCCGTGTCCCGGGGCCCGGCCCCATGGCAGGGCGCCCGCGCGTCCCGGCCGCCACCAGCCCGAGGAGGACCCGTGAAGCAGGGCCTGCACGACGTCCCCGGTCCCGGGCTGCCCTGGCCCGCCGCACGGCCCGCGCCCGCGCGGCCGGCGGCCCCCTCCGCCCCCGCGGCGCCCCGCGAGCCGGCCGGCACCGCCTCCGGTGTGCGCGGCGAGCACACGCACGGCGAGGCGCCGCTCCCCCCGCCGCGTACGGTCGTGCAGCGGGCCTCGGTGCGCGGGCAGATCCTCGACGCCCTGCGCACCGCGCTCACGACGGGCGAACTGTGCCCCGGCGAGGTCTATTCGGCACCGGTGCTCGGCGAGCGCTTCGGGGTCTCGGCCACCCCGGTCCGCGAGGCCATGCAGCAACTCGCGCTGGAGGGTGCCGTCGAAGTCGTCCCCAACCGGGGTTTCCGGGTCGTTCGGCGCGGTGCCCGCGAACTGGCCGAGCTGGCGGAGGTACGGGCGCTGCTCGAAGTCCCGGTGCTGCTGAGGCTCGCCCGTTCCGTGCCCGCCGCCCGCTTCGCCGAGCTGCGCCCGCTGGCCGAGGACACCGCCCGCGCGGCCGCCTCCGGCTGTCCCGCCCGGTACGCGGAGGCCGACCGCGCCTTCCACCGCGCCCTCCTTGCCCTCGCGGGCAACGAACAGCTCCTGCGCATCGCGGAGGACCTGCACCGCCGCGCCCAGTGGCCCCTGGTCGGCACACCGCCCCGCCAGCACCGGGCCGTCCTGCTCCGGGACGCGGCCCAGCACACCGCCCTGCTGGACGCGCTGGCCTCCGGCGACCTGGACACGCTGGGGGAACTGGTGGCGGAACACTTCGCACAGCGGGACTGAGGCCCCCACCGGGGCTGAGGGCGCGGCGGACCGGGCCTGAGCCGGTCGAGGGCTCCTCAGGCAGTGGCCGCCCCCGGTGCCGGCGGCGTCAGATGGCCGGTGAGCCAGGTGGGGACCCCGCCGAGGAGACGGAAGAGGCGCCGGGCCTCCTCGCGCAGCCGGGACGCCTCCGGTTCGGTCTCGGTCTCGGCGAGCGAGACCAGCGCGGGCGCGGTGCCGACCAGGTAGCCGAGTTCCTCGCGCAGGCGGAGGGATTCGGCGAAGCCGTGCCGCGCCTCGGCCAACTCGCCCTCGCGCAGCGCCAGTCCGGCGAGATGGCGCCAGGTGAAGGACAGCAGGAGCGGGTCGGACCGGTCGGTGGCGCCCGCGTGGGCCCGGCGGTAGGCGGCGCGGGCGGCCTGCGGGGCGTGCGCCAGGTTCTCGGCGAGCAGGCCCCGGCGGAAGTCCAGCAGGGCCCGCCCCGAAGCCCCCGGCGGGATGAGGGCCGCCGCCCGGCCCAGCGCGGCCCGCGCCTCGTCCGCCCGGTCCCGTACGCCGTGCAGCGTGGCGGTGTAGGCGAGCTGGCCGCGTTCGCAGGCCGCCGCCCCGCGCTCCTCGTCGCTGTGGGCCCGCGCCTCGGCGGTGCGCAGGGCGTCCTCCGCCGCCTCCCAGCCCCGCTCGGTGTACAGGCACCGCTCCACCAGCAGCGCGGCCCGCTGGAGCGTCGCCTTCGGCGTGTCCGTGGGCAGCAGGGCCGCGGCGTCGGCCCAGCAGGCCCGGGAGCGCAGCCGCCACACCGCGGTCTGGAGCGGATCGTCATCGGCGGTCGTTCCGTTACCAGACATGGCGGAATGCGCCACGTTGCCCTCCCCGAGCGCGCCGTCGAGCTGTTGAGTGGTGGCGTGCATTCCAGCACCGATCACCGGGCGCGGCCAAGAGGGTGGGTGAAACTTTTCACAAAGTTGCGGCCGGTGGCCGATCGGCCGGACGGTGGCGTCGGAAGATCGAATCGGATGACCGGCGCCGACCGCCGCTGATCACGGGCGCGTCGGTGTGCTCAGCTCATCCTGAGGGCGAGGAAGAAGTCCAGCTTGTCCTCGAGGCGCGACAGGTCGCGGCCCGTCAGCTGTTCGATGCGGCCCACCCGGTAGCGCAGGGTGTTCACGTGCAGGTGGAGCCGGGTCGCGCACCGGGTCCAGGAGCCGTCGGAGTCGAGGAACGCCTCCAGGGTCGGGATCAGCTCGGCCCGGTGGCGGCGGTCGTACTCCTTGAGCGGGTCCAGCAGCCGGGCGGTGAAGGCGCGGCGCACGTCGTCCGGGACGAACGGCAGCAGCAGCACGTGCGAGGCCAGTTCCTGGTGTCCGGCGGCGCACACCCGGCCGGGCCGGGCCGCGGCGACCCGGCGGGCGTGCCGGGCCTCCTCCAGCGCCCCGCGCAGCCCCTCCGCCGAGTGCACCGCGGCGCTCACGCCGAGGGTGAGCCGGCCGTCGCCCTCCAGGCCCGCCGACAGCGCCTCGCGCACCGAGCGCAGCAGGGCGTCGGCGTGCAGCCCGGCCTCGGAGCCGTCGTGCTCGGCGGAGACCGCGGGCAGCGGCACCAGGGCCACGGCCTCGTCCCCGGTGTGCGCCACGGCGACCCGGTCGGCCGGCTCCGGCCCGGTGGCCAGCGGGTCGACGAGGACCTCCTCCAGCAGCGACTGCGCGACCTGCCCCGCGGCGGCCTCGCCGTCCTCCCACTCGACCCGGGCCACCACCACCTGCCAGTGCGGAGCCGCCCCGAGCCCCGGCAGCAGCACCGGCGCGGCGACCCGGAGGCGTGCCGCGATCTCGGCGGGCGCGGCACCGCTCTGCACCAGCTCCAGCACCTCCTGGGCGAGGCGGCGGCGCACCGTGCGGCCGGCGTCGCGCCGGTCCCGCTCGACGGCGATCAGCTGGGTGACGCCCCGCAGCAGGTCGAGCCGCTCCTCGGGCCACTCGGCGGCGTCCGCCTCGACGGCCAGCAGCCAGTCCGACAGCGCGGTCTCGCGCGCGTCCCGCACGGCCTGCGGGGCGCGGCCGGAGGCGCGGACCGGGAACAGGGAGTACGTGGTGCCGTCGAGCTGGACCCGGTGGGGGCCGCGCCGCCCGGTGCGCACGGCCGCGAGATGCTCCGCCGCCAGCCGCGCGCAGGTCTCCGGCGGCAGCGCGGGGCCCGCGACCTTGGACCCGGCTATCAGCCGCCCGGTGGGGGAGAGCACCCAGGCGCGCAGGTCGAGGTCGCTGCCGAGCAGGTCGAGGACGACGTCCGGGCCGCCGCCCGCCGGGCCGGAGGTCATCATGCGCCGGTGCCGGTCCACCACGGCGGCCAGGTCACCGGCGCGCTCACCGGAGACCTGGCGCACGACGTGTTCGGTGATGGTGGCGAAGGCCACCGACTCGTGCACGGCGAACAGCGGCATCCGGTGCTGCGCGCAGGCCAGCACCAGGTCCTCGGGCACGTCGCCCAGCTCGGCCTCCCCGGCGGCGAGCGCGGTGACCCCGGCCTGCACCAGGAGGCGGACGAACGGCTCGGAGTCCCCGGCGTCCCGGCGCCAGGCGAGGCCGGTGAGGACCAGCTCGCCGCCCGAGAGGTAGCGGCTCGGGTCGCGCAGGTCGGTCGTCATGACCCCGCGGACCGTGCGGTCCAGCTCGTCCTCGCCGCCGAGCAGCCGCAGCCCCAGCGCGTCGGTGTCCAGCAGTGCGCGCAGCCGCATCTCGTCGCCGCCGTTCTGTGTCGAAACTTCGCTTGATCTGGATGGGTGACGGAGGCGGAGCGGGTGCGGGGCGCGCGGGCCGTGCCCCGCACCTGCGGTGTCTCCTGTGTTTCACGGGGAAATCAGAGAGGTTGCCGATGGCCTTCGTTCATACGAATCTACAAGATGACCGCCGTGGCCAGCCAACTCCTTCGGGTTTTCGGTGACTGACAGCGCTGGAAGAAGGACCGGTGTACTGACTTCACGACCCCCGTGTCATGAGACGGAAGAAGAGAGCCGGGCCATGGAATTCCTCCGCCCCGCAAGCTGGCGGGAGGCGCTCGCCGCGAAGGCCGAGCACCCCGCCGCCGTGCCGATCGCCGGGGGCACCGACGTGATGGTGGAGATCAACTTCGACCACCGCCGCCCCACCCACCTCCTCGACCTCACCCGCATCGGCGAGCTGACCGAGTGGGAGACCGGCGCGGACTCCGTACGGCTCGGCGCCTCCGTCCCGTACGCCCGGATCATGCGCCACCTGCGCGCCGAACTGCCCGGTCTCGCGCTCGCCGCGCACACCGTCGCCTCCCCCCAGATCCGCAACCGGGGCGGCGTCGGCGGCAACCTCGGCACCGCCTCGCCCGCCGGTGACGCCCACCCGGCGCTGCTCGCGGCCGGGGCCGAGGTGGAGGCGGAGTCGGCGGCGCGCGGCACCCGGCTCATCCCGATCGACGCCTTCTACACCGGGGTCAAGCGCAACGCGCTGGAGCCCGACGAGCTGATCCGCGCCGTCCGGATCGCCAGGGCGGACGGACCCCAGCAGTACTCCAAGGTCGGCACCCGCAACGCCATGGTCATCGCGGTGTGCGCCTTCGGGCTCGCCCTGCATCCCGAGACCCGTACCGTCCGTACCGGCATCGGCTCCGCCGCGCCCACCCCGATCCGGGCGGAGGTGGCCGAACAGTTCCTCAACTCGGCCCTGGAGGAGGGCGGGTGCTGGGAGAGCGGCCGGATCGTCGATCCCTCGGCCGTGAAGCGGTTCGCCGCCCTGTGCGCCGCCGCCTGCAACCCCATCGACGACGTGCGCGGCACCGCCGACTACCGGCGCCACGCGATCGGCGTGCTGGCCCGCCGCACGCTGATGTGGGCCTGGGAGTCCTACCGGGGCGGGCGCCGGGCCACCGAAGGAGCCGCGTGATGCGCGTCAGTCTGACCGTCAACGGACGCCCGCAGCAGGCCGACGACGTCTGGGAGGGTGAGTCCCTGCTCTACGTACTGCGCGAGCGGCTCGGCCTGCCCGGCGCCAAGAACGCCTGCGAGCAGGGCGAGTGCGGCTCCTGCACCGTCCGCATGGACGGCGAGCTGGTCTGCTCCTGCCTGGTCGCGGCGGGCCAGGCCGAAGGGCGCGACGTCGTCACCGTGGAGGGCCTGGCCGACCACGCCGACAAGCGCCGGACCACCACGCCGGGCGTCGGCATGGACGAGGCCCGGCGCTGGCAGCCGCTGCCCGGGGAGGGCACGCGACTCGCGCCAATCCAGCAGGCGTTCATCGACGCGGGCGCCGTGCAGTGCGGCTTCTGCACCCCCGGCCTGCTCGTCGCCGCCGACGAACTCCTGGAGCAGAACCCCGAGCCCACCGACGCCGACATCCGCGAGGCGCTCTCGGGCAACCTGTGCCGCTGCACCGGCTACGAGAAGATCATGGACGCGGTCCGCCTGGCGGCCGCCCGGCAGGCCGAGGAGGTCTGACATGCCCGCATCCGGACCGGCCGGCGTCCCCACGAAGATCACCCAGGGTGCCCAGGCGGCGGGCGGCATCGGCGAGTCCACGCTCCGCCCGGACGGCATCCTCAAGGTCACCGGCGAGTTCGCCTACTCCTCCGACCTCTGGCACGAGGACATGCTCTGGGGCCACCTGCTGCGTTCCACCGTCGCCCACGCCGAGATCGTGTGCATCGACACCTCCGAGGCGCTGGCCCTGCCCGGCGTGCACGCGGTCCTGACCTACGAGGACCTGCCCGCCGAGGTGCGCACCTACGGCCTGGAGATCCAGGACACCCCGGTCCTCGCCCACGGCAAGGTACGCCACCACGGCGAACCCGTCGCCGCCGTCGCCGCAGACCACCCCGAGACCGCCCGCCGGGCCGCCGCCAAGATCCGGATCGAATACCGCGAACTGCCCGTCATCACCGACGAGTTCTCCGCCACCGCCCCCGACGCCGCCCTGGTCCACGAGGGCCGCACCGACCACCACGCGCCCTACGTCGACCACCCCAACATCCTGCACCGCCAGCCCATCGTGCGCGGCGACGCGGCGGTGGCCGCGGAGCGGGCCGACGTGATCGTGCGCGGCGAGTACACCTTCGGCATGCAGGACCAGGCGTTCCTCGGCCCCGAGTCCGGGCTCGCCGTGCCCGAGGAGGACGGCGGGGTCCACCTCTACATCGCCACCCAGTGGCTCCACTCCGACCTGCGCCAGATCGCCCCCGTCCTCGGCCTGCCCGAGGACAAGGTCCGCATGACGCTGGCCGGGGTCGGCGGCGCGTTCGGCGGCCGCGAGGACCTGTCGATGCAGATCCACGCCTGCCTGCTGGCGCTGCGCACCGGCCGGCCGGTGAAGATCGTCTACGACCGGTTCGAGTCCTTCTTCGGCCATGTCCACCGCCACCCCGCCAAGCTCACCTACGAGCACGGCGCGACCCGGGACGGCCTGCTCACCCATGTGAAGTGCCGGATCGTCCTGGACGGCGGCGCCTACGCCTCCGCCTCCCCGGCCGTCGTCGGCAACGCCGCCTCCCTCGGCATCGGCCCGTACAACGTCGACGACGTCGACATCGAGGCCGTCGCGCTCTACACCAACAACCCGCCCTGCGGGGCCATGCGCGGCTTCGGCGCGGTCCAGGCGTGCTTCGCCTACGAGGCCCAGATGGACAAGCTGGCGAAGGAACTCGGGCTGGACCCGGTGGAGTTCAGGCAGCGCAACGCGATGGAACAGGGCAGCACCCTGCCCACCGGACAGGTGGTGGACGCGCCCGCGCCGGTCGCCGAACTCCTGCGCCGCGTCAAGGCGATGCCACTGCCGCCCGAGCGCCAGTGGGAGTCCAGCGAGGGCGCCGACGTACGGCAGCTGCCCGGCGGTCTGTCCAACACCACGCACGGCGAAGGCGTCGTACGCGGGATCGGCTACGCGGTCGGCATCAAGAACGTCGGCTTCTCCGAGGGGTTCGACGACTACTCCACCGCCAGGGTGCGCATGGAGGTCGTCGGCGGGGAAGCGGTCGCCGTCGTGCACACCGCGATGGCGGAGGTCGGCCAGGGCGGCGTCACCGTCCACGCCCAGATCGCCCGCACCGAACTCGGCGTGGAGAAGGTCACCATCCAGCCCGCCGACACCCGCGTGGGCAGCGCCGGTTCGACCTCCGCGTCCCGCCAGACGTACGTCACCGGCGGCGCCGTCCGCAACGCCTGCGCGCTGGTGCGGGAGAAGGTGCTGGAGATCGGGCGCCGCAAGTTCGGTACGTACCACCCCGCTTGGGCGACCGCCGAACTCCTGCTGGAGCGCGGCAAGGTGGTCACCGACGGGGGCGAGGTGCTCGCCGACCTCGCCGACGTGCTGGAGGGGGAGAGCGTCGAGATCGAGCGGGAGTGGCGGCACCGGCCCACCCAGCCCTTCGACCGGCACACCGGCCAGGGGAACGGGCACGTGCAGTACTCCTTCGCCGCGCACCGCGCCGTCGTCGAGGTCGACACCGAACTCGGCCTGGTCAAGGTGGTCGAGCTGGCCTGCGCCCAGGACGTCGGCAAGGCCCTCAACCCGCTCTCCGTGCTCGGCCAGATCCAGGGCGGCACCGTGCAGGGCCTCGGCGTCGCGGTGATGGAGGAGATCCTGGTCGACCCGGTCACGGCGAAGGTGCGCAACCCGTCCTTCACCGACTACCTGATCCCGACCATCCTCGACACCCCGGTCATCCCCGTCGACGTCCTCGAACTCGCCGACCACCACGCCCCCTACGGCCTCCGGGGCGTCGGGGAGGCACCCACCCTGTCGTCCACCCCGGCCGTGCTCGCCGCGATCCGCGCCGCGACCGGGCTCGAACTGAACCGCACCCCGGTACGGCCCGAGCACCTCACCGGCACGGCCTGAGAGCGATCCGTCAGGAGACCGACAGATGCTGGACATCGCCGAGGAACTGAACGCGTGGGCCGCCGGCGGCCGGGACTTCGCGGTGGCCACCGTGGTCGCCGTCAGCGGCAGCGCCCCGCGCCTGCCCGGCGCCGCCCTCGCGGTCGACGCCGGCGGCACCGCCGTCGGCTCGGTCTCCGGGGGCTGCGTGGAGGGCGCGGTGTACGAGATGTGCCGGCAGGCACTGGCCGACGGACGGCCCGTGCTCGAACGCTTCGGCTACGACGACCCCGACGACCAGGACGGCCTCGGCGCCGGACTGACCTGCGGCGGAACCATCGACGTCCTGGTCGTGCCGGTCCGCGCCCAAAGCCCGGACCGGCCGGTGCTCGCCGCCGCGCTGGCCGCCGCCGCGAACGGCCGGGCGGTCGCGCTCGCCCGGATCGTGGCCGGACCGCCCGCCCTGCTCGGCGGCACCCTCCTCCTTGACGGCGACGGCACCCGGCACGGCGGCTTCGGCGGCCACCCGGAACTGGACCGCACGATCGCCGCCGAGGCCGCCGCCTTCCTGGACGCGGGCCGCACCGGCACCGTGGAGGCGGGCGAGAGCGGCGCGCGCTGCGGGGCCCCCGTCACCGTCCTGATCGAGTCCGCGCTGCCCCCGCCCCGGATGATCGTGTTCGGCGCCGTCGACTTCGCGGCCGCGCTGGTCGGCGTCGGCAAGTTCCTCGGCTTCCATGTCACGGTGTGCGACGCCCGGCCGGTGTTCACCACCCGCGACCGGTTCCCCGAGGCCGACGAGGTCGTCGTCGACTGGCCGCACCGCTACCTGGAGCGCACCGCGACCGACGCCCGCACGGTGCTCTGCGTCCTCACCCACGACCCCAAGTTCGACGTACCGCTGCTCCGTCATGCCCTCGGCCTGCCGGTGGCCTACGTCGGCGCGATGGGCTCCCGCCGCACCCACCTCGACCGGCTGGAGCGGCTGCGCGAGGCGGGCGTCACCGACCGCCGGCTGGCCCGGCTGCGCTCGCCGATCGGGCTCGACCTCGGCGCCCGTACCCCCGAGGAGACCGCGCTGTCCATCGCGGCGGAGATCGTCGCGGCGCGGCGCGGCGGCGGCGGGACCTCGCTGACCGGCGCGCACACCCCGATCCACCACGACATCCCGCCGCGGGTGGCGTCACCGGCCTGAGCGCGCCGAAAAGCGCTTCCCGGCCGGACGGCCGCCGTGCTTGCATGACGGCATGCTCCCCGCCGACCGTCTGCTCGCCTTCGCCGCGATGTCCCTGCTGCTGATCGTGGTGCCCGGACCGAGCGTGCTGTTCGTCATCGGCCGGGCCCTCGCCCACGGCCGCCGCGCGGCGCTCACCACCGTCGTCGGCAACACGCTCGGCGCCTGCGTCCTCGTCGCCGCCGTGGCGCTCGGCGTCGGGGCGGTCGTGGAACGCTCGGTCCTCGCCTTCACCGCGCTCAAGCTCGCGGGCGCCGCCTACCTCGTGTACCTCGGCGTCACGGCGTGGCGCCGGCGCGGCTCGCTGCGGGGCGCGTTCGCCGGGGACGCCCCGGCGCACAGCGGGCCGCGCACCCTCTGGGACGGCTTCGCGGTCGGGGTGGCCAACCCCAAGACGATCGTCTTCTTCGCCGCCGTGCTGCCCCAGTTCACCGACCCCGCCGAGGGCCGGGTACCGCTCCAGATGCTGCTGCTCGGGCTGGTGTTCAACGTCATCGCCCTCACCTGCGACAGCGCGTGGGGGCTGGTCGCCTCCGCCGCGCGGCAGTGGTTCGCCCGCTCCCCGCGCCGGCTCGCCGCGGTCGGCGGCGCGGGCGGCCTCGCCATGATCGGCCTCGGCGTCACCGTCGCGGTCACCGGCCGCAAGGACTGAAGGCCCCGTTCACTCCTGCCTGAGCAGCCCGTTCACCACCCGTCCGAACATGGACTGGGCCGCGCCCGTCACCACGCCGTCGAAGGCGCGCGGCAGCCGGGCCACCCGCAGCTCCTCGCGCCACAGCACCCGGGTCCGCCCGCCGGGCCCCGGCCGCACCTCGATCTCCGCCCAGCCCAGGACCACCCGGCCGCGCTTCTCCAGGCGGCACAGCCCCGGTTCGTCGTCCTGCGGCGGACACCACACGGTGATGTCCATCGGATCGTCGAAGAGCAGCGGGCCGACCCCGGTCCGGGCGACGACGCGGGTGCCCACACCGGTCGGCGGGGGCGTGGCCACCGTCGTCCGGGTGAGCGGCACCAGGTCGCCGTGGCGGGGCCAGTCGGTGAGCCGCCGCCACGCCTCGTCGAGGGGGAGCGGGACCGTGCGTTCGAGCGAGAAGAGAGCCACACCACGATCGTAGGGAATCGCCGTCCGCCCGCCGGAGGTTCACCCCGGCGGGTCACCTGCCCGGTGGACGGACGGAAGTGCCACCGGCGCGCAGAGGGTCGCGCACGCCCACCGGCACGCCCCTCGCCGCGCGATTGGACAGGGAAGCGCTGCGGGCCGCTCGTGGTGGCTCGCAGCGCCCCCCTGGTCATGCACCCGAGCGCACTCGGGAAACCCTTCCGGTCACGAGTTGACCTGTGCGGTCACCAGGCTGGAGAAGGTGGTCAGCCGGGTGTAGACCCCCGGATAACCGGCCTCCGCGCAGCCCTCGCCCCAGGAAGTGATCCCTGCCAGGACGCCCCCGATGATCAGGGGACCGCCGCTGTCGCCCTGGCAGGTGTCGACGCCACCGGACGTGAGTCCGGCGCAGACCATGTCGGACTGGACGAAGTCCGAACCGTAGGAGGTGCGGCAACTGGAGTCGGACACCGTCGGCACGGTCGCGGTCCGCAGTTGGTTGGAGGAGCTGCCGTTCTCCGAGGTGGTGCCCCAGCCGAGGATGCGGGCCGTCGTGCCGGCCGCGTAGACACCGGTCTGGGAGGAGGAGACGTAGGACACCGGGGTGTACGGCATCGACGTCGACAGGGTCAGCACGGCCACGTCGTCGCCGTTGGTGGCGTCGGTGTAGTCCGGGTTGACCCAGATCTTGCTGACGCGGCTCACCGTGCCGTTGGTGCCGTTCAGATAGGTGCGGCCACCGACCACGCGGACGCTGCTCGTCGACTCGCCGACCATGCAGTGCGCCGCCGTGACCACCTTCTTGGCGGACACCAGGGTGCCGCCGCAGAACTGGCTGCCGGACGCGTCCGTGATCTGCATGACGTACGGGTACGCGGTCGTGGTGGTGGTCGTGCCGCCCACGATGGGCTGGGGCGCGGCGCTCGCCGCGGGGGCGGCCACGAGCGCGGTCGCCGCGGCGGCGGCGGTGGCCAGCAGCGTCGCGGCGGTCTTTCTGGCACGTCTGAGCCCGGACATGAGTCTCCTCAGGTGGGGTTGCCGGTGGGGGTCGCGCGGGTGTGGGGGTGGTGCACGGGACGGGGCACCCCCGGCTCCGGTGGAGCGGAGAGGGAGAGTTCCCGAACCCGTGTGCCCGGCGAGCGGCACGCCCCTCACGCTAGGACCCGGAACTCCCGCCTCCCAATGAGGGAACCCCCTAGGGGGCCGGGTGAGGGAAAACCCTCGGTCCGGCTCAGTTAACCGGGGGTGCCGTCACTTCGCGCGGCGACCTGCGGCCAATCGGACGATGTCCACCCGCGACCGGATGCCCAGCTTCCGGTAGACCCGTGTCAGCGTCGCCTCCACCGTCTTCACACTCACGAACAGCCGTGCCGCTATCTCCCGGTTGGTGGCGCCCTCCATCACCAGCGCGGCCACCTGACGCTCCATCGCGGCCAGTCCCGCCAGCGCGTCCTGCGCCTCCAGGGCGTCCGGCTCCGGTACGGGCGGTGCGGACTCGGGCGCGGTACGGGCCTCGTCCACCTGACGCAGCCACGGCAGTGCCCGGCAGCGCCGGAACAGCCGCGTCGCCTCGTCGTACCCGGTGCCCCTGCGGCGGGACCCCTCGGGGGAGCGGGCCCGCAGCTGGGCCAGGGCGAACGCGGCGCGGGCCGCCTCCAGCCCGTAGCCCAGCTCGGTGAGCCGGTCCTGAGCGGACGTCAGCCGGGTCAGCGCGCCCTCCCGGTCCCCGCGTGCCGCCCGTACGAGCGCCTCCGCGCGGTCCAGGACCGCCAGCACGCTGGCCCGGCCGAGCCGGTCGGCGTGCTCCCGGCTGGCGTCGATGACGTCCTGCGCCTCGGCGGGCTCCCCGACCCGGACCAGCGCCTCGGCGAGATCCCCGTGCCAGCGGCCGCGGGCCGGGTCGGTGATGCCGAGGTCCTGCTCCAGACGGCGTACCCGGCGCAGCGAACGGACCGTGCCCGCCGCGTCCCCCGCCACCAACTGGGCGTGACCGAGCGCGCCCAGCGCCCGCGAGAGATACATCTGGTCGCCGTCCTGCTCGGCATGGGCCACCGCCTCCCGGGCCAGTGCCAGCGCCGCCTCCACGTCCCCGCCGGACGCCTCGGCCAGCGAGGTCAGCATCGCGCAGGCGGTCTCCCCGATACCCGAGTCCCGCGCCAGCCGCAGGCTCTCCCGGGCCAGCTCCAGGGCGCGGCCGCAGTGCCCGGCGCGCAGTTCGGTCTCGGCGAGCCCGCGCAGGAAGTGCACCTCGCTCTCCACCGAGCCGCGCCGCCGCACCTCGCCCAGCAGCGCGGTCACCGTGCCGCGCGCCTCCGACAGCCGGTCGCCCATCACCAGCCAGCGGAACCGGGCGCTGCCCGCCCCGTTGTGATGACACGCCACCGAGGCGTCCTGCGGCTCGCGCAGGGCCCGCTTGATGGTGCGGGGCGCCTCCGGATGGCCCATCAGGGTCTCCGTCTGCGCCTGGAAGGCCAGAGCCAGCAGCTCGGTGCGCCGGTCCCCGGCGTGCGCGGCCAGCGCGGCCGCGTGCGCGGCGGCCGTACGGGCCTCGGTGAAGTCGCCCTGCACGATCAGCGCGCGCCAGGCGAGCTGGTAGTTGACCAGGCCCAGCAGCCGGGGGTCCTCCCCGGCGTCGGCCAGCGCCTGCGGGAAGACGGCGTCGACCTCGGCCATCGTGTGGCCGGCGGTGTCGATGACGACGATCCAGGCCCGTACCCGCTCGGCGGGCACGGCGGTGCGGCCCAGCACCTCGCGGGCGATGTCCCGGGCGAGGTCGACCTCGCCCGCGGTGATCGCGTCCTCGGCGGCGGTGAGCCGCCGCTCCTCCGGGCCGGGCGTGCCGTCGGCGGGGGTGCGGCGGGCGGCCAGCAGCCCGAGCTGGGCGGCCACGGAGGGCGCCCCTCGGTCGCGGGCGAGGGTCGCGGCCCCGGCGAGTCTGGCCGCCACCTCCGGGTCGGTCCCGGTGGTGGCCAGCGCCAGGTGCCGGGCGCGCTCGATCGGGTCGGAGGCGGCGTGGGACAGCGCCGCGTGCGCGGCCCGGCGCTCCGGCGCGGGTGCCTCGGCGTACAGGGCGGCGGAGATCAGCGGGTGCGCGAACCGCACGGCCGGGGCCTCCGGCTCGGTGGCCAGCAGCCCGAGTTCGGCGGCCTGGGCGCACTCCGCCTCGGCGTTCTCCCGGCCGGCCGCGTGCAGCAGGGCCGGGGTCGGGCGGGCGCCCGCGCTCGCCACCAGCAGGGTGCGGCGGGCCTCCACGGAGAGCATGTCCAGCCGGCTGAGCACCAGGGCGCGCAGCGAGGTCGGCACCGGCAGCGGCTCGCCCGGGCGGGGCGGGGTGGGGCTGTCGGCGAGCGCACGGCTCAGCTCCAGCGCGAACAGCGGGTTGCCGCCGCTGGTGCGGTGGACCTCGCGGACCGTGGAGCGGGGCAGCGCCCCGTGCCCCCGGTGGTCCAGCAGCCGCGCCACCTCGGCGCGGTTCAGCGGGCCCAGCCGTACGGCGGCCGTGTCGGGCGGGCAGGCGCGCAGGTGACGGTCGTACGCCTGGCTCTCCGGGCCCTCCGTGCGCACCGCGCACAGCAGTTGCACCGGCGTGCCCTCCAGGCGGCGGGCGGCGAAGCCGAGCAGTTCGGCGCTGGCCGGGTCCAGCCACTGGAGGTCGTCGGCGACGACGAGGACCGGGCCGCGCGCGGCGAGGGCGCGCAGCGCGGAGAGCACCGCGAGGCGCAGGGCGAGGCCGTCGCGCTGGAGGCTGGACTCGCCCCGGCCGGTGAGCGCCGACTCCAGCGCCGTCAGCTGGGCCGAGGGGAGCTGGGGCGCGATCTGGTCCAGCACCAGCCCGAGGAGGTCGGCGAGCGCCAGGAAGGGCAGATGGGATTCGGACTCGGTCGCCGAGCAGCGCAACACGGTGTGCGCGGTGGCGCCGTATTCCTCGGCCAATGCCCGCAGGAAGGTCGATTTCCCTATTCCGGCGGGGCCGTGCACCAGCACACTGCCGCCGGAGACGAGCTGTTCCTTCGCGTCGGCGAACAGATCCGCTCGGCCGATGAGCAGGTCGGGGCGGCATCGGGCAGGCTCCTGGAAGTCCCGTCGCACGGTCGCCCGCTCCCCTCGTGTGTCGTGTCCGGGCCAAATTCTAGGCAACGGAGCCCGGAATTCGGCCCGTAGTCGTGGTGAGGGAAATAACAGCTCGTCAGACATCGGCAAATTCAATCCGGGCGTATGTGAATGGCATGTTTCGGGGGCGGTTGCCGGAGGGTCCGGCCCGGCTCGCGGACGCCCCCTAGGGGAGGAGCCCGGCCCGCCGCGCCGCCGTCACCGCCTCCCCCCGGGTGTGTGCGCTCAGCTTCCGCATCGCCGCGCGCAGATAGCCCTTCACCGTCTCCGGACGCACCCCCAGCCGGTCGGCGACGGCCGCGTTGGTGGCGCCCGTCGCCACCCAGGTCAGCACGTCCAGCTCACGCGGGGCGAGCACCGGGCCGCCGGCCGGCGGCGGTGCCGTCAGCAGGCCGCAGGCCGCCAGCAGTTCGGCGCGCAGCTCCGGATCGGCGATGCGCGGGGCCAGCGCCCGCAACGCCGCGTGCGCCTCGCGCACCTGCTCCCGGCCCGCCCCCGGCTCCGGTACGGCGGGCGCGGCGGCCGGAGCCACGGGAGCGGCGGGCCGCAGCGCGGCCAGCATCCCCCGCGCCTCGTCCCGTACCGCGAGCGCCCGTTCGACCTCCCGCGCCGCCGCCACCGCCCCGCCCAGCGCCCGGTCCCCGAGCGGCTCGGCGGTGCGCAGCGCGCCGTACAGCACCCCGCGCACCCGGTGCCCGACCACCAGCGGCACCGCGAGCACCGAGCGCAGGCCCTCGGCGGCCACCGGCGCGTCGTACTCGTGGCTGATCCGCCGGGAACTGGAGTAGTCCGGTACCGCGCACGCCCGGCCCAGCGCCACCGCCCGGCCGCCCAGACCGGTGCCGGAGGTCACCACCAGCGAACGCAGCGCGGGGGTCGCCGTGCCGCTCAGCTCGCTGATCCTGATCTGCGCCGCGCCGGGGCCGACCGCCCCGCCGAACGCGACCGGCAGCCCCGTGGCCCGCCGCAGCCCCGCCAGCGCACCCCGGATCTCCGCCGTCGCCACGGCATCTGCTGCCACCTTCTCGCTCCTTCGTGCCGCCACCCCCGTTCGGGGGTGGTGAGACCCGCATCACGGATTAGACGATGGGGGAGAGCCGCCCGGCAATGGTCCGGGACGCGGGAGTGCACCCGAGAAAGCTCCGGCGGTGGACGGCCCCGGCAGCGAGGAGGACACGGATGACGACCCCCACGGAGCTGTTCCGCAGCGCCCGCGATTTCCTGCTGGAACACCGGGAGGACTACCAGGGTGCCTGTGACGGCTTCCGCTGGCCCGGGTTCGAGCACTTCAACTGGGCGCTGGACTGGTTCGACGTGATCGCGGAGGGCAACGACCGCACCGCCCTGCACATCGTCGAGGAGGACGGCACCGAGACTCGGCTCTCCTTCGCCGAGATGTCCGGCCGCTCGGACCGGGTGGCCACTCACCTCAGGGCACTCGGCGTCGGTGCCGGTGACCGGATTCTCGTCATGCTCGGCAACCAGGCCGAGCTGTGGGAGACCATGCTCGCCGCGATGAAGCTGCGCGCCGTGGTCATTCCGGCCACCCCGCTGCTCGGCCCCGCCGACCTGCGCGACCGGGTCGACCGGGGCGGGGTCGCGCACGTCATCGCGCGCGCCGAGGACACGGCCAAGTTCGACGAGGTGCCCGGCACCTACACCCGGATCGCGGTCGGCGGCCTGCCCGAGGAGGCGTGGGAGCCGTACGAGGACGCCTACGCGCTCCCCGCCGGGTTCCTGCCCGACGGCCCGACCCTCGCCGACGACCCGCTGATGCTGTACTTCACCTCCGGCACGACCGCCCGCCCCAAGCTGGTCGAGCACACCCACACCTCCTACCCGGTCGGCCATCTCGCCACCCTGTACTGGATCGGGCTGAAGCCCGGCGACGTGCACCTCAACATCTCCTCGCCCGGCTGGGCCAAGCACGCCTGGTCCAACCTGTTCGCGCCCTGGAACGCCGAGGCGACCGTCTTCGTCGTCAACTACTCCCGCTTCGACGCCGCCCGGCTGATGACCGAGATGGACCGGGCCCGGGTCACCACCTTCTGCGCGCCGCCCACCGTGTGGCGGATGCTCATCCAGGCCGACCTGACCCAGCTCGCCACCCCGCCCCGCGAGGCCGTCGCCGCCGGGGAACCGCTCAATCCCGAGGTGGTCGAACAGGTCCGGCGGGCCTGGGGGGTCACCGTCCGGGACGGGTTCGGGCAGACCGAGACGGCCGTGCAGATCTCCAACAGCCCCGGCCAGGAGCTGCGTTCGGGCTCCATGGGCCGGCCCAGCCCCGGCTACCGCGTCGAACTCCTCGACCCGGTCACCGGCGCACCCGGCGCCGCCGAGGGCGAGATCGCGCTGGACCTCGCCGCGCGCCCGGTCGGCCTGATGACCGGCTACCACGGCGACCCCGAGCGCACCGGCGAGGCGATGGCCGACGGCTACTACCGCACCGGTGACATCGGCTCCCGCGACGCCGACGGGTACGTCTACTACACGGGCCGCAGCGACGACGTCTTCAAGGCCAGCGACTACAAGATCAGCCCCTTCGAGCTGGAGAGCGCGCTGCTGGAGCACGAGGCGGTGGCCGAGGCGGCCGTCGTCCCCGCGCCGGACGAACTACGGCTCGCCGTACCGAAGGCGTACGTCGTCCTCGCCGAGGGCTGGGAGCCGGGACCCGGCACCGCCAAGGCGCTCTTCGAACACTCCCGCGAGGTGCTCGCGCCCTACAAGCGGCTGCGCAGGCTGGAGTTCGGGCCGCTGCCCAAGACCGTATCCGGCAAGATCCGCCGCATCGAGCTGCGCGAGGCCACGGCCGCGGGCTCGGCGGACGAGTACCGCGAGGAGGACTTCCGGTGACCCTCTCCTACACGCACGGCACCGGCGGCACCGCCCTGCTCGGTGACACCATCGGCGCCAGCCTCGCCCGTACGGCCGCCGCCTGGCCGGACCGGGACGCCCTGGTCGACATCCCCGCCGGACGGCGCTGGACCTACGCCGAGTTCGCCGCCGACGTCGAGCGGCTGGCGTGCGCCCTGCTCGCCGACGGGGTGGCCAAGGGCGACCGGGTGGGCGTCTGGGCGGTCAACCGGGCGGAGTGGGTGCTCGTCCAGTACGCCACCGCCAAGGTCGGCGCGATCATGGTCAACGTCAACCCGGCCTACCGCACCCACGAGGTCGAGTACGTCCTGCGGCAGGCAGGTGTCTCGCTGCTGTTCGCCTCCACCGAGCACAAGGGCAGCGACTACCGGGCGATGGTGGACGAAGTCCGCCCGAAGTGCCCGGAGCTGAAGCGGGCGGTGTACTTCGGCGACCCGGGCTGGGAGGAGTTCACCGCCCTCGGCGCCGAGTTCCCTGAAGAGGAACTGCGCTCCCGCGAGGCCGGGTTGTCCTGCGACGACCCGATCAACATCCAGTACACCTCGGGCACGACCGGCTTCCCGAAGGGTGCCACCCTCTCCCACCACAACATCCTCAACAACGGCTTCTTCGTGGGGGAGTCGGTCGCCTACACCGAGCAGGACCGGATCTGCGTGCCCGTGCCCTTCTACCACTGCTTCGGCATGGTCATGGGCAACCTCGCGGCCACCTCCCACGGCGCCTGCATCGTCATCCCGGCCCCGTCCTTCGAGCCGGCGGCCACCCTGGAGGCCGTCCAGCGGGAGCGCTGCACCTCGCTGTACGGGGTGCCCACGATGTTCATCGCCGAGCTGAACCTCCCTGGGTTCGCCGCGTACGACCTCTCCACCCTGCGCACCGGCATCATGGCGGGCTCGCCCTGCCCGGTGGAGGTGATGAAGCGGGTGGTCGCCGAGATGCACATGGCCGAGGTATCCATCTGCTACGGCATGACCGAGACCTCGCCGGTGTCCCTGCAGACCCGCGTGGACGACGACCTGGAGCACCGCACCGGCACCGTCGGCCGGGTCCTGCCCCATCTGGAGGTCAAGGTCGTCGACCCGGCCACCGGCGTCACCCTGCCCCGCGGCGAGGCGGGCGAGCTGTGCACCCGCGGCTACAGCGTCATGCTCGGCTACTGGGAGGAGCCGGAGAAGACCGCCGAGGCCATCGACACCGGCCGCTGGATGCACACCGGCGACCTCGCCGTCATGCGCGAGGACGGCTACGTGGAGATCGTCGGCCGGATCAAGGACATGATCATCCGGGGCGGCGAGAACATCTACCCGCGCGAGATCGAGGAGTTCCTCTACGCCCACCCCAGAATCCGGGACGTCCAGGTGGTCGGTGTACCGCACGAGCGCTACGGCGAGGAGGTCCTCGCCTGCGTCATCCCGCTCGACGCGGCCGACCCGCTCACGCTGGAGGAACTGCGCGCCTTCTGCCGGGAGCGGCTCGCCCACTACAAGATCCCGAGCCGGCTCCAGCTCATGGACGCCTTCCCCATGACGGTGTCGGGCAAGGTCCGCAAGGTCGAGCTGCGCGAGAACCGCGACGCCTGATCCGCTCGCGGGGCGCGGTCGCCCCCGTGGCCGTACGGCCGTGACCGCGCCCCACGATTCCCCCGTGGGCGAGGCCCGCCACCCCCGTCCCGGCGGGACCTCGCACCCTCAATCTGCCCCTGTGCGTGGGCGGTTGAAGCCTTTCCGGGGTTCTTCAGAGGTTGATTTGAGGTTGGCCCCGGCCGGCCCGCCGCCTCACAGCTCGTGCTCCGACAGCCCCGGCCAGTCGTCCGGCCCGCCGCCCTGCCAGTCGATCAGGTCGCTCTCCTCGACCTCGATGCGGTCGAGGTCGGCCAGCCGGAGGATCTCGATCACGTCGTCCAGGTGGGAGGCGAGCCCGAGTGTCACCGGCCCCTCGGTGACCCGGCGGGAGCCGTCCAGCGCCGGGGCGTGGACCACGATGTGCGGATACCGCGTCGGATCGGCCATGAGTTCAGCGTCCTGCGGAACGCCCGGCGCCGCTACTCGGACCGTACCCGGACCGGCGCCGGGCGCGGGCCGGGAATTCGCCCGGGTTTCACCGCACGCGCCCCCGGCCCCCTTCCGCCGTACGGTCGGGGCTTCTAACCTCACGGCGCCCGCGACCCCCGCAGAAAGGCGGCCCGACGCATGCGCCACGCCCTCCTCCGCGCCACGAGACGGCTCGGCACCACAGCGGCCGTCACGGCCGTGACCACCGCCCTCGCCGTGGCGGCCCCCTTCCCGGCCGTCGCGGCGGGCCCGCCGGAGCGGCCGTCCTCCCTGGTGGACCCGCTGATCGGCTCCGCGAACGGCGGCAACACCTTCCCCGGCGCCACCCTGCCCCAGGGCATGATCGCCTGGTCGCCCACCAGCACCACGGGTGACCAGACCAGCACGGGAGCGGCCAACGGGTACGCCTACAACACCACTCGGATACGCGGCCTCAGCCTCACCCATGTCAACGGCGCGGGCTGCAACCCCGGCGCGGCCGGGGACATCCCGATCATGCCGTTCACCGGCGACATCACCTCCTCCCCGTCCGCCGACACCAGGGACGCCCTCTACGCGGCCGACTTCTCCCACGCCGACGAGAAGGCCGTACCCGGCCGCTACACCCTCGGCCTCGCCTCCGGCGCCTCGGCCGACCTCGCGGTGAGCAGGCGGGCCGGGGTCGCCGACTTCACCTTCCCCGCGGACCGTCCGGCGAGCCTGCTCTTCCGCGTCTCCAACTCCCTCAACGGCAGCGAGGACGCGCACATCGACATCGACGCCGCCCATCAGAAGGTGACCGGCTGGGTGCTGACCGGCGCGTTCTGCGGCCGCCGCGCCAACGGCGGGACCAACAACCGCAAGAGCTACTACCGGCTGCACTTCAGCGCGTCCTTCGACCGCGCCTTCACCAGCACCGGCACCTGGCACGACGGCACCCTGTCGCCCGGCTCCACCACGGCCTCCGGCGGCGAGGGCTACGCCACGGGCGCCGACCGCGCCGGACGCGGCTCCGGCGGCTGGGTCGGCTTCGACCCGGCGGCTGACAACGATGTCCACATGCGGCTCGGCATCTCCTACGTCAGCCTCGCGGGCGCCGAGGCCAACCTCCGCCACGAGATCCCGGCGCGGGCGAGCGTCGCCGACGTGGCCGAGGCGGGGGCGCGGGCCTGGGACCGCGAGCTGAGCACCGTACGCGTCGAAGGAGGAAGCCCGGCCCGGCGTACCGCGTTCCACACCGCGCTCTACCACTCCCTCATGCAGCCCAACCTGATCAGCGACACCGACGGGCGCTACCGGGGCATGGACCAGGCCGTGCACCGGCTGGCGCGCGGGCAGGGGGCGCAGTACAGCAACTTCTCCGGCTGGGACCAGTACCGGGCGCAGGTCCAGCTGCTCGCGTTGCTGAGACCCACGGTGGCGGGCGACTTCGCCCAGTCGCTGTACAACTTCGCCCGGCAGAACGGCGGCGTCTGGGACCGCTGGGTGCACATCAGCGGCGCCACCCATGTGATGACCGGAGACCCGTCCGCCGCCACCCTGGCCACCTTCTACGCCATGGGGGTACGCAGCTTCGACCACCGGGGCGCCTACGCCTCCCTCGCCCGCCAGGCCACCGTCCCCACCCCGGACGGCCTCTCCGACGCGGGCTGCCCCGGCCAGTGCGAGGGCCAGCGTCCGGGCCTGGCGCAGTACTTGGTGTCGCACTACGCGCCCCAGGACGCCTGCCACTGCTGGGGCGGCGCGGCGGAGACCCTGGAGGACGCGGTCGCGGACTTCTCCCTGGCCCAGTGGGCGCGCGGGCTCGGCCGGGACGAGGACGCGAAGGTTCTCACCGACCGCGCGGCCTACTGGCGGAACGTCTTCAACCCCGCGACCGGTTACGTCCAGGCCCGCAAGCTCGACGGCAGCTGGGTGACGCCGTTCAACCCCGCGAGCGACCTCGGGTTCGCGCAGGGCACCAGCGCCACGTACACCTGGATGGTGCCGCACGACGTCCAGGGGCTCGCCGGCGCGATGGGCGGCCGGAGCGCGGCCGCGGCCCGGCTCGACGGCTTCTTCCACAACCCGGACGGCTCCTGGTCCGTACGCGGCGGCGACCCCCTGCGCTACGACCCCACCAACGAGCCCGGCATCCACGCCCCCTGGCTCTACAACGCGCTCGGGCAGCCCTGGAAGACCCAGGCGACGGTGCGCCGTGTCCTCGACACCGTCTACGGCACCGGCCCCGCCGGACTCCCCGGCAACGACGACCTCGGCACCATGTCCGCCTGGTACGTCCTCTCCGCCCTCGGCGTCTACCCGCGCACCCCCGGCAGCGCCGACCTCCTGCTCGGCGCCCCGCTGTTCCCGAGGGCGACCGTGGACCGGCCGGGCCCGGCCGACCTCGTCATCACCGCACCCGGCGCCGACGACACCCACGCCTACATCGCCGCGGCGAGCCGCGACGGCCACCCCCTCACCCGCTCCTGGCTCACCGGGGCCGAGGCGCTCTCGGGCGGCCGGCTGGACTTCACCCTGACCACCGAACCCGACACCGGCTGGGCGACGGAGGACCTGCCCGGATGACCTCACCGGCCCCGCGGGAGCCCCCCCCCCCCGCGGGGCCGGTGACGTCCCGGGGGCGTCCACTAAGGTCGTACGACCTAGACACGGGAGCACCGTTGAGACTGCGCGTGGAGTTCACGACCGAACCCTTCGACCTGGACGTGCCTCCCGGTCACGCCGTGGCGGCCCGCGAGGTCGTCGAGGGCGCCGGGCTGGACACCGTGGACGTGGGACCGTTCGGCACCATGGCCGAGGGCGGCGCGGACGGCGTGCTCGGTGCCGTGGACGCCCTGCTGCGGCGGAGCCTGGAGGCCGGGGCGACCCGGATATCCCTCCAGGTCAACGTGGTCGGGGAGGGCCGGTAGGTGGACGCCGAGGAGCAGCCCTTCGTCGCGGCCGTGAAACCCCTCGTGGACGCCATGGGCGGGGAGCTGCTCCCGCCCGGCGAGGCGGGGCCGGACGACGTGGTGCTGGCCTGGGAGGGCGCCGACGTGGTCGCCGTACGGCTGCCGCAGCTCGCCGACTCGCTCGACCGCATCCTGGCCGCCCTGGAGCGCCGGCACGGACGGCCGCTGGCCGACCTGGACCGCAAGTCCAAGCAGGAGGCCGTCCGGTCGCTGGAGGCGCGCGGGGCCTTCGCCGTACGGCACGGCGTGGAGACCGTGGCGGGGGCGCTCGGCGTCAGCCGCTTCACCATCTACAACTACCTCAACCGGGAGAAGGGCCGCTGAGCCGCGGCGGCCGTCCGGGGCAGGTAACCCAGAATTTTCAACAAAGTGTTGACGTGCCGTCGCCGTGAGGCGTTAGCTGACGGCACCCGTCCGGCACGACGGCCCTCGCGGCCACGGAGGCGCCCGTGACATCGCCCGCCACACCCCTGGCCCTGGCCAGGTTCAACGCCCTCGGGGAGGACGCGGCCCTCGCCGCCCTGCACGAGGTGTGCGCCTCCACCGCCTGGGCCCGCCTGCTCCTCGTCGCCCGCCCCTACGCCACCCCGGACGACCTGTACCTCGCCGCCGACGCGGCCCTCGCCGGACTCGGCGCCGACGACCTGGCCGAGGCGATGGCGGGCCACCCCCCGATCGGCCGCCCGAAACCCGGCGACCCCGCCTCCGCACGGGAGCAGCGCGGCATGGCCGGCGCATCCGACACCCTGCGCGCGGAGATGCTCGAACTGAACCTTGCCTACCAGGACCGCTTCGGCCATGTCTTCCTCATCTGCGCCACCGGCCTGACCGGGGAGGAGATGCGCGACGCCCTGCGGGAGCGGCTCGGCAACACGCCGGAGCGGGAACGGGAGACCGCCCGCGCGGAACTGGGCAGGATCAACCGCATCCGCCTCGCCCGCCTCGTCGCCTGAAGGACACCCGCCCCATGACCACCACCGCCTCCGTGTCCACGCACATCCTGGACACCTCGCTCGGCCGCCCCGCCCCGGGCGTCGCCGTCCGGCTCTCCGCGCGGACCGGGTCCGGCGCCGACTGGCAGCCGCTCGGCGGGGGGACCACCGACACCGACGGCCGCTGCCGGGACCTGCCGGCCCCGCCGGAGGGCACCGCCCACGTCCGGCTCGACTTCGACGTGGAGCCGTACCTGAGCGGGAGCGCGTTCTTCCCGGAGGTGACCGTCACCTTCGCCGTCCGGGCCGGGGAGCACTACCACGTCCCGCTGCTGCTCAGCCCGTTCGGCTACTCCGTATACCGAGGGAGCTAGCCCCATGGCAGAAACGTCCCGCCCGGCCGGGCCCGCGGTCCTGGCGCAGAACCAGTACGGCAAGGCCGAGAACCGGGTCGTCCGGATCACGCGCGACGGCGCCACCCACCACATCAAGGACCTCAACGTCTCCGTCACCCTGAGCGGCGACATGGACGACGTCCACTACTCCGGCTCCAACGCCCACGTGCTGCCGACCGACACCACGAAGAACACCGTGTACGCGTTCGCCAAGCGGTACGGCATCGAGTCCGCCGAGCGGTTCGGCATCCACCTGGCCCGGCACTTCGTCACCTCCCAGGAGGCGATCCGCACGGCCCGCGTCCGGATCGAGGAGTACGCCTGGGAACGGATCGGAGCGGAGGACGGCGGGCACTCCTTCGTCCGCGAGGGCCAGGAGGTCCGGCACACCCAGGTCTCCTACGACGGCACGGCCTGGCAGGTCGTCTCCGGGCTGGGGGGCCTGGTGGTGCTCAACTCCACCGACTCCGAGTTCTGGGGCTACGCCAAGGACGAGTACACCACCCTGCCCGAGGCGTACGACCGGGTGCTGGCCACCGAGGTGAACGCCCGCTGGCGGTACGGCTGGACGGGCGAGGGCGACGCGCCGGACTGGGACGCCTCCTACGCCGACGCCAGGCGCCACCTGCTGGAAGCCTTCGCCGGGACCTACTCGTACTCCCTCCAGCAGACCCTGTACGAGATGGGCGCGCGGGTGATCGGAGAACGCGCCGAGATCGACGAGGTCCGGCTCTCCCTGCCGAACAAGCACCACTTCCTGGCCGACCTGACGCCCTTCGGGCTCACCAACGACAACGAGGTGTACCTCGCCGCCGACCGGCCCTACGGCCTGATCGAGGCGACCGTCCTGCGCGAGGGCCGCGAGGCGGCGATCCCGGTGGACCTCACCAACCTCTGAGCAACCTCTGCGAGAACTCCGAGAGCGAAGGACGAACCGTGGCAGCAGCCGAGCGCATCGTCATCGAGAACTGCGCGATCGCCACCGTGGACGCCGACGACACCGAGTACGCCACGGGACACATCGTCATCGCGGGCGACCGGATCGAGACGGTCGGCGCGGGCCCGGCCCCCGCGGGGCTCACCGGTGTCACCCGCCGTATCGACGCCACCGGCCACCTGGCCACCCCCGGCCTGGTCAACACCCACCACCACTTCTACCAGTGGCTCACCAGGGGGCTGGCCACCGACCACAACCTCTTCGACTGGCTGGTCGCCCTCTACCCGACCTGGGCGCGCATCGACGAGGACATGGTGTCCGCGGCCGCGCGCGGCTCGCTGGCGATGATGGCCCGGGGCGGTGTCACCACCGCGATGGACCACCACTACGTGTACCCGCGTGGCACCGGCGACCTGTCCGGCGCGATCGTGCGCGCCGCCCGCGACACCGGCGTCCGCTTCACCCTGGCCCGCGGCTCCATGGACCGGGGCGAGTCGGACGGCGGACTGCCCCCGGACTTCGCGGTGGAGAGCCTGGACGACGCGCTGGCCGCCACCGAGGCCACCGTCCGCGAACACCACGACCCCTCCTTCGGCGCGCTGACCCAGGTCGCGGTCGCGCCCTGCTCACCCTTCTCCGTCTCCACCGAACTGATGCGGCAGGGGGCGGAGCTGGCCCGACGGCTGGGGGTGCGGCTGCACACCCACGGTTCGGAGACGGTGGAGGAGGAGAAGTTCTGCCACGAACTGTTCGGCACGGGCCCCACCGACTACTTCGAGTCCACCGGCTGGCTCGGCGAGGACGTGTGGATGGCGCACTGCGTCCACATGAACGACTCCGACATCGCCGCCTTCGCCCGCACCGGGACCGGCGTCGCCCACTGCCCCTCCTCCAACGCCCGCCTGGCGGCCGGGATCGCGCGGGTGCCGGACCTGCTGGCCTCGGGCGTCCCGGTCGGCCTGGGCGTGGACGGGACCGCCTCCAACGAGTCCGGCGAACTGCACACCGAACTCCGCAACGCCCTCCTCGTGAACCGCCTCGGCCCGCACCGGGAGCGCGCCCTGACCACCCGCCAGGCCCTGCGCCTCGGCACCTACGGAGGCGCCCAGGTCCTGGGCCGGGCGGCGGAGACCGGCTCCCTGGAGCCCGGCAAACTCGCCGACCTGGTCCTCTGGCGCATGGACACCCTCGCCCACGCCTCCGTCGCGGACCCGGTGGCGGCCCTCGTCCTCGGCGCCCCCGCCCCCGTCACGGCGTCCTTCGTGGGCGGCCGGCAGATCGTGGCGGAGGGCGGGCTGCTGCACGTGGACGAGGAGCGCCTGGCCCGCACCACCCGCGAACAGGCCCGGCGGCTCGCGCGGATCGCCGCCGGGGACTGATCAGGGGGCGCCCGGCCCCGCGCTCACAGACCGAGCCGGGCCGGGTCCGAGGCGAGCTTCCGGAAGCTCTCCCGGGGGTCCGGCACCAGCTTGCGGGCGGTCAGGTCCATCAGGCCGCCGGTCGCGGTGATCTCGGCGGCCAGAGTGCCGTCCGCCTTGGCGACCGTCTGCTCGATCCGGAACGTCTTGCCCTCACCCCACACGAAGGTGCAGGTCACGACGATCTCGTCGCCCGCGAGGAGTTCACGGCGATAGCGGATCGTGGTCTCCAGGGCGACCGGTCCCACACCCGCGCCGACCAGCTCGGCCTGGCTGATGCCCGCCGCCCGCAGCAGCGACCAGCGGGCGTGCTCGGCGTAGTTGAGATACACGCTCTGGTTCACATGGCCCTGGGTGTCGGTCTCGTACCCGCGGACGGTGATCGGGACGGAAAACGGCTCGCTCACGGCTTCCCCTTCGTACGCTCCTGGTCCAACCCGTCGATCTTGGCATGTCCGTCACACCCGGCGCGGGGAGGCGAGCAGCTGACGGGTCCTGGTGCGTGCCTCGGTGTACTCGCCGCACTGCCAGCCCGCCGATTCCAGGGTCCGCGCGTACGCCCCGAGTTCCGGGCCGTGCACCGCGACCGCCTCCGGCTGCGGGGTCGCGCGGACCTGGTAACCGGGGGTGTCCGGGGTCATGGGCGGGTGGCCCGCCGCCTCCAGGGCCAGGGCGGCGGCCCGCACCAGATGGGTGCGTTCCCAGCCGCAGGGCCGGTCGGTGGCGCCGTCCGGGTTGGTCATGCGGCGCAGCTCCAGCAGGCCCTGCCAGGCGTCGCGCACCTCGCGGGCCCGGGAGGGTCCGGCGGGTGCCTCCTCGCCGCCGACCCGCGCGGAGAAGACACCGCTGGCGTCAGCGGGGGTTCCGGCGGACGCGGGCCCGGGCTCCGGCTCGGTCTCGCGCAGGCGGTGGCCGGCCGGGGTCAGGAAGTGGTCGTGGGGCGGGCGGGGGTGGCGGAAGGCGAGGCCGTGTCGGACCAGCGCGGCGAGCTGGGCGTCCGTGCCCCGCAGCCGCCCGGTGCCCGGGTCGGCGGCCTCGACGACGCGCCGCTGTGCGGCGGTGGGCGGACGTGCCATCGCGCTGCTCCCTCCGGTCCGCTGCTGGTCCTCGAAGCGTACGACCAGGCACTGACAGCCCCCGCTGGAGCTACTGCCGGTACCCGCTCAGGAAGCGGCCGATGCGGCCGATGGCGGCCTCCAGGTCGTCGGCGTGGGGGAGGGTGAGGATGCGGAAGTGGTCGGGGGTGGGCCAGTTGAACCCGGTGCCCTGGACGACCTGGATCTTCTCGCGGAGCAGCAGGTCGAGGACGAACTTCTCGTCGTCGTGGATCTTGTGCACCTTGGGGTCCAGGCGCGGGAAGGCGTACAGCGCGCCCTTGGGCCGGACGCAGGACACGCCGGGGATCTCGTTCAGCTTCTCCCAGGCCACGTTCCGCTGCTCGTACAGCCGGCCGCCCGGCGCGGTGAGTTCGCGGATGGACTGGCGGCCGCCGAGCGCGGCCTGGATCGCGTACTGGGCGGGCGCGTTGGGGCACAGCCGCATGGAGGCCAGCATGGTCAGGCCCTCCAGATAGCTCTTCGCGTGCTGCTTGGGCCCGGTGACCACCAGCCAGCCGGAGCGGAACCCCGCCACCCGGTAGGTCTTGGACAGTCCGCAGAAGGTGAGGACGACCAGGTCGGGGGCGAGGGCGGCGGCCGAGTGGTGGACGGCGTCGTCGTAGAGGATCTGGTCGTAGATCTCGTCCGCGAACACCATCAGGCCGTGGCGGCGGGCCAGGTCGAGGATGCCCTCGACGACCTCCTTCGGATACACCGCGCCGGTCGGGTTGTTCGGGTTGATGAGGACCACCGCCTTGGTGCGGTCGGTGATCTTCGACGCCATGTCGGCCAGGTCGGGCGCCCAGTCGGCCTGCTCGTCGCACGTGTAGTGCACGGCCTTGCCGCCGGCCAGCTTGGTGACGGCCGTCCACAGCGGGAAGTCCGGGGCCGGGATCAGGATCTCGTCGCCGTCCTCCACCAGCGCCGTCACCGCCATGGACACCATCTCGGAGACGCCGTTGCCCAGGAACACGTCGTCGACGTCCACCTCCAGGCCGAGGGTCTGGTAGCGCTGGGCCACCGCCCGGCGGGCCGAGAGGATGCCGCGCGAGTCGGTGTAGCCGTGGGCCTGGGGGAGCATCCGGATCATGTCCTGGGTGATCTCCTCCGGCGCCTCGAAACCGAAGAGCGCGGGATTGCCGGTGTTCAGGCGCAGCACGCTGTGCCCCGCCTCCTCCAGCGCGTCCGCGTGCTCGATCACCGGACCGCGGATCTCGTAGCAGACCTCGCTGAGCTTGTTCGACTGCCGGAACTCCATGCGCCGCGACCTCTCCGCCGACTGATGTCACTTGGTTTTACCAAGTGGGAGCTTGGAAAGTCCAACAACATGTCTAGACTGCGTCGCATGCCACCTCGCCGACGCTACGACCAGTACTGCTCCACGGCCCGCGCCCTCGACCTCGTCGGGGACCGCTGGACCCTGCTGATCGTGCGGGAGTTGCTGGCCGGGCCCCGCCGCTACACCGACCTGCACGCGGACCTGCCCGGTGTGAGCACGGACGTGCTCGCCTCCCGGCTCAAGGACATGGAGCGCGACGGTCTGACCGCCCGGCGGAAACTGCCCCCGCCCGGCGCCGTGTACGTGTACGAACTCACCCCGCGCGGCCGGGACCTGCTGCCCGTGCTGCACGCCCTGGGGGAGTGGGGAAGCCCGGAGCTGGCCGGGCCGCGGCCCACCGACGCGGTACGCGCCCACTGGTCGGCACTGCCGATGCTGGCGGCGCTGGACGCGGCACGGGTGGGTGCCGGTGTGGTCGAAGTGGCGCTGGAGGAGGGCGAGTTTCATCTGTACGTCGGCGCGGAGAGCGGGCCGGTGTACGGGCACGGTCCGGCGCCGGGGGCCGTGGACGCCCGGCTGGTGATGGACGCGGCGACCTGCGCGGAGGTCTGCCGGGGCGAGCCGGGGATCGTGGACGCGGTGCGGGCGGGGCGGGTCACGGTGACCGGTGACGGGGCCCTCGCCAAGGCGCTGCGGGAATGACGTGCGGGGATGACGTGCGGGAATGACGAAGGCCCGCCAGGACGGCGGGCCTTCGTCCGGGTCAGGCGCCCGGTGGGACGTAGGGCGGACGGCCCCGGCCACGGGTCAGCGCGTAACCGCCGATGCCCGCGAGCGCGGCCAGGACGCCGCCGACGGCGGTCCACACCCAGCGGCTGGACCACCACTGCGAGGACCAGCCGTCGTCGGGTTCGATCGCGGAGAGCACGGCCGGCTTCTCGCCGTCCTTCTCCGTACCGGACTCGACCGCGATGCCGGGAACGAGCGGCTTGCCCAGCGAGCCGTCCACGGCCGCCGCGCCGCCGATGTTCCTGGAGTCGGCGCGGACCTCGGCCCGCACCGGCAGGCCGAGGTCGGCGGAGCCGAGGTCGAGGACCGTCAGCCGGACGTAGTACGTGCCCGGCAGCGGGTCGTTGGCCCACGGCTCGGACCAGGCCCGCACCGTGCGCAGCACGCAGGCCAGCTCGACCGAGGAGGTGCCCTGCTCGGCGACGCGCGTGGCGGCGCCGTACTGGCAGGACTGGTGGCGCCTCAGGCCGTCGTACACATCGAGCTGCCAGGTCTGCGCGGCATGCGAACCCGGCAGCTCTACCGTCGCCTTGACGGTCGGGCGCTGGCCGGTGTCGGCCGGGAACGACCAGTACAGGTAGTCACCCGTGGAGGCGGAAGCGGTGGCCGTCTGGCCCTGCTCCATCTCGGCCGCCGTACGGAAGGACGTGCCCGCCTGGGTGGGGGCCTTGCCGTCCGCCGACGCGCTCGGGGAGGGGGAGGAGTCCGCCGCGGCGGGTGCCGCGGCCAGGCCCAGCATCAGCAGGGCAGCGCTCAGCACACGTGTCGCACGCATCAGTTCGTCCTCCAGACCGCGACCCGCCAGCGGGACAGCCAGCCCCACAGCAGACCCGCGACGAAGCCGGTCAGAACCAGGGCGGCCAGCAGCCACCAGCCGCGGCCGAGGCCGAAGGAGGCCACGTCGGAGGCGGCGGAGGGACCGTCCACCACGTCGACCGTCAGCTCCAGCGGCATGCCCGGCGTGGTCTTCACACCGGGGGCGGCCGAGAAGGAGTTGGTGACCTGGAGGCACACCGTCTCCGGGGTCTCGGTGTCGTCGTCCGCCTCGGGCCTGGGGTAGCGCAGGCCGGTGGAGATCGCGTCGGTGCGGCCGGTCCCGGCGCCCTCACCGCGTACGATCTCGCGGCCCTGCTGGGTCACCGCCCGTATCAGAACACCGTAGTTGGGGTTCGTCGCGCGGTCGTCGGCGACGCTCACCGAGGCGCGCAGCTCCTGGCCGGGTCGCACGTCGACCTTGTACCAGCGCTGCTTGCCGAACTCCTCGCGGTCCGTGTACAGACCGGACTTGAGCGCGGGCGCCCCGGCGCACGCGTCGGCGCCCTCGGTGGCCACCGGCGTCACCACCGGATCGGCGGCCCGGTCCACCAACTGGCTGACCCGGTCCGTCAGTTCCTCCTTGTGGCGGACGGAGGTGTACGTGCCGCCGGTGGCGTCGGCGATGCAGCTCAGCTGGTCGCGGGTCTTGGCGTCCGGCACCAGGCCCAGGGTGTCGATGGTCAGGCCGATGCCCTTGGCGGCTATCTCGCGGGCCACCACACAAGGGTCGAGCGGCTGGCAGGTGTCCTCGCCGTCGCTGATCAGGACGATCCGGCGGGTGCCCTCGCCGTTCCCGAAGTCGTCGGCCGCCTTCAGCAGCGCCGGACCGATGGGCGTCCAGCCGGTCGGTGCCAGGGTGGCCACCGCCGTCTTCGCCTCCGTGCGGTCCAGCGGGCCGACGGGGTAGAGCTGCTCGGTGTCCTTGCAGCCCGTTCTGCGGTCGTTGCCGCGGTAGTTGGCGCCCAGGGTGCGGATGCCGAGCTCCACTTCCTCGGGCGTCGCGTCGAGCACCTCGTTGAACGCCTGCTTGGCCGCCGCCATCCGGGAGCCGCCGTCGATGTCCCGCGCCCGCATGGAGCCGCTGACATCCAGGACGAGTTCGACCTTCGGAGCGGGCTGCGGTTCGGTCTCGTCCGCTGCGGCCCCGCCGGGACACGCGATCCCGGCCGCCAGGGCGGCGAGCAGAGCGCAGACGCCCGCCGCCAGCCGTTGTCTTCTGATCATCGGCGGATCTTATTGATCGTACGTGTCGGGCTCCAAAACGAAGGGGCTGGGGAGCGCCGTCCACAGGTCGCCCGGGGTCTCGGGGGACAGCCTCATCAGGGTCAACGCCTTGACGGGCAGCGGATTTTCACACAGTGCCGTCAGGTCGGGCGTACGGGGCAGATCCGGCAGCGCGGCCCGCAGCGCGGCACCCAGAGCCGGCCCCGAACCGGCCACGGTCGCCAGCGCGCCTCCGATCAATGAGCCGAACAGCTTGCGCCGCAAGGTGAGTTCGTCGTCCGTGACCAGGCGCCCCGTCAACTCGGGTGCTGATATGCCGTGCCGGGCCAGCCGGGCCGGGCTGACGCGGATGTCGGCCAGGTCGCGGTAGACCAGCCGCAACGGGGTGTCGTCCGGCCCGAGCACCACCAGGAGGTTCTGCCCGTGCGCCTCCAGCGCGACCCCCAGATCCAGCATCCGCAGCCCCGCCGTGAGCGCGAGCCGGGTGAACGCGGCCAGCAGGCCGGGCGATCCGGGCAGCGCGGTGGTGGCCAGCGCGGCCACCGGGAGCACCCGCTCGCCCGGAGCCGCGTACGCCTCGGGCGACTCGCGCAGCAGCACCGCCAGATCCGGCGAGTGGGCCGTGGCCGCGCCGATCGTGTGCGTGACCTCCAGCAGCCCGCCCATCCGCCCGGTCAGCTCCGCCGCCAGCGCCGACAGCGCGGCCGACGCCCGGACCGAGTACGTGGAGATGTCCCGCACCGAGGACGTCAGCCGGGCGCTCAGCGCGGTCTTCACATGCGGTCCGCCGGGCAGCGCCAGCGTGCGCAGCGACATCAGCGGATGCGCCGGACGCCACGGCACGCCCGACCGCTTGAGCACATGCGCCGCCTGCCAGGGATGGACGGGCAGCAACAGGTCGCCTCCGGAACGCAGTTCGTCCGGCCACGCACCCGACACCAGGCACTCGTCCACCGGCACCGCCACCGTGCCCAGCTCCACCACCGGCCGGTGCTCCGGCCCGTACGCCAGCTGGTCGGCCACCGAGAAACCGGGCCGGGAACGGCAGTTGGGGTGGAAGGGGTGCCCGTCCACCACCCGCTGCTCCCACTCCCAGTCCCGCTCCGGCAGACCGGCGCCCGGCTCCGCCGCCCCCGCGCGGGACAGCGCCAGCGAGGCCGTGCTGTTCGCCAGCTCGGCGGCGAACGCGGCCGCGTGCGGCACCGCGAGGTCCGTCATCAGCCGCGCGGGGTCCGCGTACCGCTCCCGGCCCAGACGCACCCCGGTGACCAGGTCGCCGGTGGCGTACGGGTCCGAGGGCGGGCCGTGCAGCGCGCGGCCGTCCCCCAGCCGTACCGTCAGCCCCCGCGCCCCCGGCGTGCGGGAGACGGCCCACGGCAGCGGTTCGTGCGCCAGCGCCCGCCACAGCCGGGTCAGCACCGCCGCGCGGGCTCCCGGCAGCGCGGCCGTGTAGCGGTCGCGCAGGGCGGGCCGCACGGCGGCCAGCTCCTCGGCGACCTCGGCCTCGGCGGTGGGGGAGTGGTACACGGTCGGCTCCTCGGGGACGGGCAGCTCAGGGCACGATTGTCGGATACCGCAGACTTACCGAGCACGGCCGGCCCCTGTGAGGCCGGCCGGGACGACGAGATTCGAATGGACCGCGTGGACCCCAAGCCCCCGACCGACGCCGCCCGGCGCGCCGACGACTACGCCTCGGCGCCGCTGCTCAACTGCCTGCTGCGCGAGGTGGCCCGGCCGGTCCCGGACGACGGGCAACGGCCCGTGTACCGGCTGCCCGGCACCGGAAGGCTGCTGCGGGTCGGCCCCGGCCGCCGCCCGGCCGGCCCCGAGGTGCGCGCGGACGGCGCCTGGCACCGGCTGACCCACGCCGAACTGGTCAAACTCGTCGCCGAGGAACTGCGCGCCCACACCGGGCTGCCCGGCGACGACCTGCCCGCCGAGATGCTGGACAGCCGCGACACGGTGGCCGCCCTGCTCACCGCCCGTGCCCGCACCCTCGCTCCCGAGGACCCCTACCTGCGCTCCGAGCAGTCGCTGATCACCGGCCACCCGCACCACCCGGCCCCCAAGGCGCGCGGCGGCGGCCCGGTCGCGGCCTGGCTGCCCTACGCCCCCGAGGCGCACGCCCGGTTCCCTCTGGCGCTGCTCGGCGTCCGGGAGGACCAGGTCGCGGAGGAGGGCGACACCGGTGCCCTGGACGCCCTGGGCACCGCCCCGCCCGGCTACCGCCTGCTGCCCGCCCACCCCTGGCAGCTGGACCTCCTCGCCGACCGGCTCGCCCCCGCCTTCGAGGACCGCCGCCTGCTCCGGCTCGGCACGACCGGGTTCGCCGTGTGGCCGACGGCCGCCGTGCGGACGGTGTACGAGCCCGCCCGCGACCTGTTCCTGAAGTTCAGCCTGGACGTCCGCATCACCAACGACATACGCCGGCTGTGGCGCCACGACCTGGAGAGACTCGGCCGCACCGACACCGCCGCCCGCGACGCCTTCGCCGCCATGGGGCGGCCCGCCGCCTGGCTGAGCGACCGCGGCTACCGCACCGCCGCGTTCGCCTTCGAGGAACTCGCCGTCCTGGTCCGCGACGGCCTGCGCGGCCACCTCCTGCCCGGCGCCACCCCCCTCCTCGCGGCCGGGCTCGCGGAGGGCTGGGACGGAAGCCCGCTGGCCGCCGCGCCCGATCCGGACGCCTGGTGGACGGCGTACCTGCGCCAGGTCGTCCCGCCCGCGCTCCGCGCCTTCGACGAGCACGGCGTCGTGCTGGAGGCGCACCTCCAGAACACCCTGGTCGCCGTCGACGCCGCCGGCACCCCCGTGCAGGCCCTGTTCCGGGACGCCGAGGGGGCCAAGCTGCTGTCCGACGTCACGCGGGCCGCCGGGTGGGAGCGGCTGGTGTACTGCCTGCTCGTCAACCACCTCACCGAGATCGCCGGCGCCCTCGCCGAACACCACCCCGGCCTCGACCCCTGGCCCGCCGTCCGCGCCGAGCTGTCCCGCCACCGGCTCCCGGAGATCCCGGAGCTGCTCCAAGCGCCCACCCTGCCCGGCAAGACCAACCTCCTGCTGCGCTGGACCGGCGCCGACGGGGCGGCCGCCCGCTACCTGCCGCTGCCGAACCCGCTGCGCCAGGACCTTCACAGAATCACGACTTCGTGACGCCGGTGGCGTCGGGCGACGGACACACCTCCGGCACCCCCTCGAGAGCCCGCTCGAACTGCCAGGCCGCACCGCGTTCAGCAGAACGGATTGGCGAGCGGCAGTGAAGATTGAGAAAAGCTGGAAAGGCGATACTTTCACCGTGCACGCATGAGGGTGCCGTCACGTTCTCGAAAATGCTCGCCGAGGCTCACTCGGTCAGGATCTTATGGTCCAATGAGTAAGCACTCCCGGTCGACGATTCATCGGTTCCACCCGGCTGGCGCCATGTCCGTGCCATCGGATTCTCCGTGAGGAGACGGGAGTCGAGTTCAAGAAGTGTTTTCTGAGAAAAGGACCATGAATATGCAGCACGTTCCTTCCTCCATCGAGACCCGCGAGATCGGCGAGGCGGAGCTCGACGGCGTGGCCGGCGGTCTGAACATCGGCAACATCGGTGGCCTCAACCTCGCTCCGGCCACCGGCCTGGACCTGGGCGGCATCGACCTCGGTGGTGTCGCGGCCGGTGTCTCCGCGCCGCTGCAGACGTCGCTGGGCGGCGTCGCCGCCGGCCTCTGAGCCACCTGTCTCCGGCACTGACGACCGGATGATCTCGAGCGCCTCTTTTCGTGCCGCACAGCACGGAAAGGGGTGCTCTGTCGTGTGTGCGGCCCGGTGAAATGTTTGGCGTATTCCGCGCTTTTTTGCTAGCCTTCATTTAAGGGACAGATGGGTGGCGCCGTCAGTGCAATTCACCGGCGGCGCCTATCTGTGTCATCGCTGTGTTTCCGCGCGGGGCTGCCGTCCGATGGGGCGGTGCGCTCACCGTCACGCGCCGAGGACTACTCGCAAGGCTTCACACGGGCGGACCAATCCGCATCGCACTCGGCCCCGGATTCCCCCCCGTATCCGACGGCGACGCCCGTCCCGGCGGCAGCCGGACCGGGTGGAGAAAGGAACATCCTCGTGACAGCTCCGCGTACCGCGCGTCTGACCACCCTGATCGTCCTGCCCACGGCACCGCGATGCTGACGCTCGACGGCCGCGAACTGAACGTCAAGATCGAGGCGTCGGGTCTGGTACCCGGTCAGCCGCACGCCCAGCACCTCCACGGCTCCACCGACGGCCACGACTTCCACTGCCCCGACGCGAGCGCGGACAAGAACGGCGACGGCATCGTCACCACCGCCGAGGGCCTGCCCGCCTACGGAGACATCAACATCTCCCTGACCACCAAGGGCGACACCAGCAAGAACAGCGGCCTGGACGTCACCCGGATGCCCGCGGCCGGCAAGGACGGCCAGCTCTCCTACGAGCGGACCATCACGGTCTCCCAGCAGGTCGCGGACCACATCAAGGACCTGCACGTCGTCCAGCACGGCATCGACCCCAACGGCAACGACACGTACGACTTCGGCAAGGGCAAGAGCGAACTCGACCCCAAGCTGCCTCAGGAGGCCACCGCCCCCGCGTCCTGCGGAATGGTCGCGGGCGCGGCCGTGGGTTCCATGCCGGTCGGCGGTGTCGAGACCGGCTCGGGCGGGACGCAGGGCGTCGAGTCACCGGGCCTGTTCGCCGCGGGCGGCGCGGCCCTGCTGGGCGCGGCGGCGCTGGGCGTGACGGCGCGGCGTCGCCGCACGGCCGCGACCGACACCCACTGAGGCGGCACGCGGATGCCGGAGACAACCCCGGCGGCTGAAGGGACCGCCCGGCGGCATCCCCGCCGGGCGGTCCTGCTGACCGCCGCCTCCGTGCTGCTGGTGGTGGCCGCAGTCCTGCTGGGCACCGGACTCGCCCGGCAGGAACCCGCTCCACCCGGCCGCCCCGACACGGTGGCCGGACCGCCCGCCACCGACACCACCCCGGCCCCCTCGGCGACACCGGGGACGGACGGACCGACGCCGGAGCCCACGATGCCCGCCTCCCCGCCCACGAGACTGACCATCGCCTCCCTGGACGTCTCGACCTCCCTGGAGCGGCTCGGCCTGGACGGCCACGGAGTCCTGGGGACGCCCCGCGACCCCGACAAGGCGGGCTGGTACGAACGGGGCGTCGCACCCGGTGCGCCCGGACCGGCGGTCATCGCCGGGCACGTCACCTGGAACGGTCGCGAAGGCGTCTTCTTCGACCTCGCCCGGCTCCGCCCCGGCCAGAGGATCGACGTCACCCGAGCCGACGGCACCACGGCCGCCTTCACCGTGACCAGGACCGCCCAGTACCACAAGGACCACTTCCCGAGCCTGGAGGTGTACGGCAACACAGACCATGCCGAACTCCGGCTCATCACCTGCGGGGGCGATTACACCGACACCGACCATCACTACAGCGACAATGTCGTGGTCTACGCCCGACTGGACTCCGCGGCTCGTCCCGACGTGACCTGACAGGACGCGGTGACCCGGGGCCGACCGGCCTGCCTCGCCCGTCACCCTCTCCCTGGTGATCACCCTTGGTTATTATGGTCACTTCATGTGGGAGGTGGGAAACATGCGGGATGTCACCTCGACCCGCTACGTCGCAGCCCTGCGCACCGGCGGCTCCGTACCCGCGGTCGTCGAGGCCGACGACCTGGGGACCTATGTCGTCAAGTTCACCGGCTCCGCGCAGGGCCGCAAGGCGCTCGTCGCCGAGGTGATCGTCGGCGAGCTGGCCCGTGCCCTGGGTCTGCGCTTCCCTGAGCTGGTGCTCGTGCACTTCGACCCCGCCGTGGCCGCCGACGAGCCGCACCAGGAGGTGCGCGACCTGCACGGCGCCAGTGCGGGCGTCAACCTGGGCATGGACTACCTGCCGGGCGCCCGCGACCTCACCCCCGAGCTGGCCCGGCACTTCCCGGTGGACCCGCTGGAGGCGGGCCGGATCGTCTGGCTGGACGCGCTGACCGCCAACGTGGACCGCACCACCCACAGCTCCAACCTCATGATCTGGCCGACCTTCGGCACCGCGCCCCCGCGCCTGTGGCTCATCGACCACGGCGCCGCCCTCGTCTTCCACCACCGCTGGGACACCACCGACCCCGGCCGCAGGTACGACTTCCGCCACCACGCCCTCGGCCAGTACGGCCCCGACGTCCGCGCCGCCGACGCCGAGCTGGCCCCGAAGATCACCGAGGAGCTGCTGCGCGGCATCCTCGCCGAGGTGCCCGACGCCTGGCTGGCCGAGGACCCCGCCTTCGCCTCCCCGGACGACGCCCGCGCCGCCTACACCGACCACCTGCTGGCCCGCGCCCGGCTCTCCGCCCAGTGGCTGCCCACGGACTTCCCCGGCCGCGCGGAACTCGCCGCCGAGGAGGCCGCCCGCGCCGAGCGGTCCCAGCGGGGCCGTCCGGACTGGCTCAAGCGGGTCCCCGACCTGCACGGCCGTCCGGCGGCGGAACAGGACTGGTCGGCGCATCTGGGATGAAGGGACTTCCGTGAGCCATCGAGTCGAGATCGAGTACTGCACCCAGTGCCGCTGGCTGCCCCGCGCGGCCTGGCTGGCGCAGGAGCTGCTCACCACCTTCGAGACCGAGCTGGAGGCGCTCGCGCTCAAGCCCGGCACCGGCGGCGTCTTCGTCGTCCGGGTGGACGGCGAGCCGGTCTGGGACCGCCGCGAGCAGGGCTTCCCCGAGCCCACGGCGGTCAAGCGGCTGGTACGCGACCGGGTCGCGCCGGAGCGGTCCCTCGGCCACTCCGACACGCACTCCGGCCGGTGAGCGCGCTCAGCCGGTGAGGCGCCGGTAGGCCGGAAGCGTCAGGAAGTCGGCGTACTCCTCGTCCAGCGCCACCGTCAGCAGCAGGTCGTGCGCCTCCTGCCAGTGCCCGGCCGCGAACGCCTCCTGGCCGATCTGCGCGCGCACGGCCTCCAGTTCGGCCGCGGCCAGCGAGCGGGCCAGCTCGGGCGTGGCACGCTCGCCGTTCTCGAACTCCACGCCCGCGTCGATCCACTGCCAGATCTGCGAGCGGGAGATCTCGGCGGTGGCCGCGTCCTCCATCAGGTTGAAGATGGCCACCGCGCCGAGCCCGCGCAGCCACGCCTCGATGTACCGGATGCCGACCTGCACCGCGTTGACCAGCCCCGCGTACGTCGGTTTCGCGTCCAGCGAGGCGACGTCGATCAGGTCGGCCGCCTCGACGCGCACGTCCTCGCGCAGCCGGTCCTTCTGGTGCGGGCGGTCGCCGAGCACCTTGTCGAAGGACTCCATGGCGATCGGCACCAGGTCCGGGTGGGCCACCCAGGAGCCGTCGAAGCCGTCGGCCGCCTCCCGGTCCTTGTCGGCCCGCACCTTCTCGAAGGCCACCTCGTTGACCTCGGCGTCCTTGCGGGACGGGATGAAGGCCGCCATCCCGCCGATCGCGTGCGCGCCCCGCTTGTGGCAGGTGCGGACGAGCAGTTCGGTGTACGCCCGCATGAACGGCGCCGTCATCGTGACCAGGTTGCGGTCCGGCAGCACGAACTCCGGCCCGCCGTCACGGAAGTTCTTCACGATGGAGAACAGGTAGTCCCAGCGGCCCGCGTTCAAGCCGGAGGCGTGGTCGCGCAGTTCGTAGAGGATCTCCTCCATCTCGTAGGCCGCCGTGATCGTCTCGATCAGCACGGTCGCCCGTACGGTGCCCTGCGGGATGCCGAGTTGGTCTTGCGCGAAGACGAACACGTCGTTCCACAGGCGGGCTTCGAGGTGGGACTCGGTCTTCGGCAGGTAGAAGTACGGCCCCTTGCCCAGCTCCAGCAGGCGGGCCGCGTTGTGGAAGAAGTACAGGCCGAAGTCGACCAGGGCGCCCGGAAGGGGCTCCCCGTCGGCCCCCTTGAGGTGCCGCTCGTCCAGATGCCAGCCGCGCGGCCGCATCACGACCGTCGCCAGCTCCTCCTGCGGGCGCAGCGCGTACGACTTGCCGCTGCGGGCGTCGGTGAAGTCCACCCGGCCGGCGTAGGCGTCGGTCAGGCTCAACTGGCCGAGGATCACGTTCTCCCAGGTGGGGGAGGAGGCGTCCTCGAAGTCGGCGAGCCAGACCCGGGCGCCCGAGTTGAGGGCGTTGACCGTCATCTTGCGGTCGGCGGGCCCGGTGATCTCCACCCGGCGGTCCTCCAGCGCGGGCGGCGCCGGTGCCACCCGCCAGGAGTCGTCGGCGCGGACACCGGCGGTCTCCGGCAGGAAGTCCAGCGTGCCGGTGCGGGCGATCTCCGCGCGGCGCTTGGCCCGGCGCGCCAGGAGTTCGTTCCGGCGCGGGGTGAACCGGCGGTGCAGTTCCGCCAGGAAGTCCAGCGCCGGCCCGGTGAGGACCTCCTCCTGCCGGGGCAGCGGCTCGGCGTCGACGACGGCCGGCGGGGACGCGGGTGCGGACATCAGCGGTCACTTCCTCCGTGCGGGGCTGGTCGGACTGGGCAGCGTAATTTCCTGATCGCCGAAGCTCAATGGGCCCCGCCGGGAGGCAGCCTGGCGAGGTCGGCCCCGGTGTCGATGTCGTACGGCCTCGCCACGTCCCCGCACTCCACGAGCCGGATCTCGGCGGAGTGCCGCCGCAGATACTCCCGCGCCCCCCGGTCGCCCCGCGCGGCCGCCGCCACACCGGGCCAGTGGGCGGCGCCCAGCAGCACCGGGTGCCCGCGTCCGCCGTCGTAGGCGGCGGCCGCCAGGGAGGTCTCGCCGGTGAAGGCGTCCAGCACGCGTGCGTACGCCTCGGGTCCGATGCCCGGCTGATCGACGAGGCCCACGAGCGCGCCGCGCGCGTCCGTACCCGCGAGGGAGCCGAGTCCGGCACGGAGGGAGGACCCCATCCCCTCCTCCCAGCCGGGGTTGTCCACGAGCACGCATCCGGGCAACGCGGCCCGCTCCCGCACCTCCTGGGCCCCGGCCCCGAGCACCACGTGCACCCGCCCGCATCCGGCGTCCCGCAGGGCCCGCGCCGCCCGCTCGACCAGCAGGGCGCCGTCGTGCCGCAGCAGCGCCTTGGGCCTGCCGCCCAGCCGGCGCCCGCCTCCGGCGGCCAGCAGGAGACCGGCGACCTGGGCGCGGGGTTCGTGGACCATGGCTCCAGCATGCCCCGGAGCGGTGGACATGCGCCTCGCACGGTCCGACGGCGCGGCCACGGCGCCTGGCACCCTTGACTGGTGCCTTGACTGGCGGGGGAGCGGACGGCAAGACTCCTTCAACAGAACGTTGAATTCCGTTACCAGGGTGTGAAATCCCGTTTCCCGGACGTGAACGGCCGGGAAGCGCACGACGGAGAGGGGCTTCGGTGTCCGACGCCGAGCTGGCGCTGCGCTCCCGGCGCGTCATCACCCCGGAGGGGGCGAGGCCCGCCACGGTCACCGTCACCGCCGGGACCATCACGGGCGTACTGCCCTACGACACGGACCTCGCGGCCGGGACCCGGCTCACCGACCTCGGGGACGACGCCCTGCTGCCCGGCCTGGTCGACACGCACGTGCACGTCAACGACCCCGGCCGCAGCGAGTGGGAGGGCTTCTGGACCGCCACCCGCGCGGCGGCGGCCGGCGGCATCACCACCCTCGTGGACATGCCACTGAACTCGCTGCCGCCGACCACCACCGTCGACCACCTCCGCGTCAAACAGGAGGCGGCACTGGGGCGTACCCATGTCGACGTCGGCTTCTGGGGCGGCGCCCTGCCCGACAACGTCAAGGACCTGCGCCCGCTGCACGAGGCCGGGGTGTTCGGCTTCAAGGCGTTTCTCTCGCCGTCGGGGGTGGCGGAGTTCCCGCATCTGGACAGCGCCCGGCTGGCGCGCTCGATGGGCGAGATCGCCGGATTCGACGGGCTGCTGATCGTGCACGCCGAGGACCCGGCCCGCCTCACCGACGCCCCCGCCGGACCGGGATACGCGGGCTTCCTCGCCTCCCGCCCGCACGCGGCCGAGACCGAGGCCATCGCCGGACTGCTGGACCTGGCCCGGCGTCTGCGGGCGCGTGTGCACGTGCTGCACCTCTCCTCGGCCGCCGCCCTCCCGCTGATCGCCGCCGCGCGCGCCGACGGAGTCCGGGTCACCGTGGAGACCTGCCCGCACTACCTCACCCTGAGCGCGGAGGAAGTCCCGGACGGGGCCAGCGAGTTCAAGTGCTGCCCGCCCATCCGCGAGGAGGCCAACCGCGACCTGCTCTGGCAGGCCCTGGCGGACGGCACCGTCGACTGCGTCGTCACCGACCACTCGCCCTCCACGGCCGACCTCAAGACCCCGGACTTCGCCACCGCCTGGGGCGGCATCTCCGGTCTCCAGCTCAGCCTCCCGGCCGTCTGGACCGAGGCGCGCGGGCGCGGGCACGCGCTGACGGACGTCGCGCGCTGGATGTCCGCCCGCACGGCCGCGCTCGCCGGGCTGGACCGCAAGGGCGCCATCGCGCCGGGCCGCGACGCCGACTTCGCCGTGCTCGCCCCGGAGGAGACGTTCACCGTCGACCCGGCCCGCCTCCAGCACCGCAACCCGGTCACCGCGTACGCCGGGAAGACCCTCCACGGCGTGGTGCGGTCCACCTGGCTGCGCGGCCGGCAGGTCTACCGCGAGGGCGAGTTCACCGAACCCGCGGGCCGTCTGCTCACCCGGACCGGCTGAGCCCCGAAGCGCGAGCCGCACCCCCGCCCGAAAGGACCCCGATCAACGTGACGGCGCAGCAACCACCCACCACCCCGCCCCGCTTCACCGGCGACGCGGCTCCCTACGGCGGCGGCGACCCCTACGCGGACTACCGCGCCGCCGAACTCCCCTTCACCCACCACCCCGACCTGGCAGACCGTCGGCTGGGCGCCGGGGTGATCGCGGCCAACGACGAGTTCTTCGCCGAGCGGGAGAACCTGCTGCTGCCCGGACGCGCCGAGTTCGAGCCCGGCCGCTTCGGCCACAAGGGCAAGATCATGGACGGCTGGGAGACCCGCCGCCGGCGCGGCACCGGCGCCGAGGACCCCTGGCCCGGCGCCGACGACCACGACTGGGCGCTGATCCGCCTGGGCACGCCCGGCGTGATCCGGGGGATCGTCGTCGACACCGCGCACTTCCGCGGCAACCACCCGCAGGCCGTCTCCGTCGAGGCCACGTCGGTGCCCGGCACCCCGTCCCCCGGTGAACTGCTCGGCGACGGCGTGAAGTGGACGACGCTCGTCCCGCGCACCCCCGTCGGCGGCCACGCGGCGAACGGCTTCACCGTCTCCGCGCCCCAGCGCTTCACCCACCTCAGGCTCAACCAGCACCCGGACGGCGGCATCGCCCGCCTGCGGGTGCACGGCGAGATCGTCCCGGACCCGGCATGGCTGGCGGTGCTGGGCACCTTCGACGTGGTCGCGCTGGAGAACGGCGGCCGGGCCGAGGACGCGTCCGACCGCTTCTACTCCCCGGCCGCCAACACCATCCGGCCCGGCCGCTCCCAGCGGATGGACGACGGCTGGGAGACCCGGCGCCGCCGCGACCGGGGCCACGACTGGATCACGTACCGGCTGGCCGCCCAGGCGGAGATCCGGGCGGTCGAGATCGACACGGCGTACCTGAAGGGGAACAGCGCGGGCTGGGCGTCGGTGTCGGTGCGGGACGGCGAGAGCGGGGAGTGGACCGAGATCCTCCCGCGCACCCGGCTCCAGCCGGACACCAATCACCGTTTCCCGCTCCCGGCCCCCGCCGTCGGCACGCACGCGCGCGTGGACATCCACCCGGACGGCGGGATCTCCCGGCTGCGCCTCTTCGGCTCCCTCACAGCGGCCGGCGCGAGCCGCCTGGCCGCCCGGTTCCGGGAGCTGGACGGCTGACGCCCGCCGGGGCACCGATGAGTTGCGGGCCGGCGCGGGGTCTGCACCGTTGACAGCACGACCCCGCACCCGGAAGAAGGCACGCCATGGGCAAGCTCGTCTCCACCGTCTTCGTCTCCCTCGACGGCGTGTACCAGGCCCCCGGAGGCCCCGAGGAGGACACCAGCGGCGGCTTCGGCCAGGGCGGCTGGACCTTCCCGTACGCCGACGACGACTTCGGCGACTTCGTCGGCGCGAGCTTCGGCCGGGCCGGCGCCTTCCTGCTCGGCCGCCACACCTACGACATCTTCGCCGGCTACTGGCCCAAGGTGACCGACCCCGCGAACCCGGTCGCGCAGAAGCTCAACACGCTGCCGAAGTACGTCGTCTCCGCGACCCTGGAGGAACCCGAGTGGTCCGGCACCACCGTGCTCACCGGTGACCTCGGCAAGGAGGTCTCGGCGGTCAAGGAGCGCACCGAGGGCGAGGTCCAGATCCACGGCAGCGGCGCGCTGGTCCGCTCCCTGGTCAACCTTGGTCTGATCGACACCCTGCACCTGCTGACCTTCCCCGTCGTGCTGGGCGAAGGGCGCCGCCTGTTCGTCGAGGGCGCCGTCCCCACCCGCTTCCGGCACGCGGGCGGACTGGTCACCGGCAAGGGTGTCTCCATCCAGACCTACGACCTGGCGGGGAGCCCGGAGTACGGGTCCTTCTGACCGGCCGAAGCTGCCTCAACAGGCGCCTGAACGGCCCCTGTTGAGGCAGGTTGACTCCGGAAGAAGTCATCGGACCTGCCGGGAACATCCACATCTCCGTCATTGACATGAACGCGTCTACGCGCGTCATTATGAACCCATGAGATTCCCCCCACGCACCACTCGTATCGGCGCCGCGGCGGCACTCCTCTCCGCCCTCCTCGTCGGCGGCACCGTCTCCGCGACCACCGCGGACGCGGCCGCCGCCTCGGTCGGCAGCATCTGCTACGGCGCCCTGCCGTCGCAGGCGCACGACACCCTGGACCTCATCGAGCAGGGCGGCCCGTACCCCTACTCCCAGGACGGCGTGGTCTTCCAGAACCGCGAGGGCGTCCTGCCCGGCCAGTCCTCCGGGTACTACCACGAGTACACGGTCATCACCCCCGGTGAATCCACCCGCGGCGCCCGCCGCATCGTCACCGGTCAGCGGAACGAGGAGGACTACTACACCTCCGACCACTACGCCACGTTCGACCTCGTCGACTACGGCTGCTGAACCCCCGCACCGCCCGCCCCGCGGTCCTTCCCCCCACATCAGGGGCCGCGGGGCGGGGCCATGTCCGGGGCGGCTCAGGTGTAGGAGGGCTCCACCCGGCCCGGCACCTCCGCCAGCGCCACCGCCCGCCGCTCGCGCCGCGAGATCTCGCACGCCTCGGCGATGCGCAGGGCCTGCAACGCCTGCCAGCCGTCGCACGGGTTGGCGCGCTCCCCGCGTACGACCTCGACGAAGGTGCGCAGTTCGGACTCGTACGCGGTGCCGAAGCGTTCGAGGAAGCCGGGCCAGGGTCTGTCGCACGGGGGCGGGCCGGTCGGCTCGGTGGAGGCGACCGGGGTGCGGTCGTCCAGTCCGACGACGACCGTGTCGAGTTCGCCGGACAGCTCCATCCGCACGTCGTATCCGGCGCCGTTCAGCCGGGTCGCGGTCGCCGTGGCCAGGGTGCCGTCGTCCAGGGTGAGCAGGGCCGCGCCCGTGTCGACGTCACCGGCCTCGCGGAACATCGGGGGACCGGCGTCGGAGCCGGACGCGTACACGTCGGTCACCTCGCGGCCGGTCACCCAGCGCAGCACGTCGAAGTCGTGGATCAGGGTGTCCCGGAACAGGCCGCCGGACAGCGGCAGCCACTCGCGCGGGGGCGGGGACTGGTCGGAGGTGAGGGCGCGCACGGTGTGCAGCCGGCCGAGGCGGCCCGAGCGCACCGCCTCGCGGGCGCCCACGTAGCCCGCGTCGAAGCGTCGCTGGAAGCCCATCTGGAGCACGGTCCCGGCGGCCGCGACCTCCGCGAGCGCGTGCAGGGTGCCGGGCAGGTCGAGTGCGATCGGCTTCTCGCAGAACACGGGCAGCCCGGAGCGGGCCGCCCGGCCGATCAGCTCCGCGTGCGCCGCCGTCGCCGTGGTGATCACCACCGCGTCCACGCCCCAGTGGAAGACCTCCTCCACGCTCGGCGCCGCCGTCTCGCCCAGCCGGTGCGCCAGTTCCTGCGCGCGTAACGGATCGGAGTCCGTCAGGATCAGCGATCCGACCTCCCGGTGGCGGCTCAGCGTGTTGGCGTGGATGGTGCCGATGCGGCCCGTACCGATGACCCCGATGCGCATGAAGACACATTGAGGGGGAACAACGTGAACCTGTCAATCCAAATGTCAGGACAACCGGACTTCACGACTTCCCGTCAACCGGTCGCCGGACTACGCTCGGGCCCGTGCCGAAACCTGATGTGGACCCGACCGCGCCGCTCGACCTCCGGGTGGACCGAAGCTCCCCGGTCCCCCTCTACTTCCAGCTCGCCCAGCAGCTGGAGGCCGCCATCGAGCGCGGCGCCCTCACTCCCGGCAGCCTGCTCGGCAACGAGATCGAGCTGGCCGCCCGGCTCGGCCTGTCCCGCCCCACCGTCCGCCAGGCCATCCAGTCCCTCGTCGACAAGGGCCTGCTGGTGCGCCGCCGGGGCGTCGGCACCCAGGTCGTGCACAGTCAGGTCAAGCGCCCGCTGGAGCTGAGCAGCCTCTACGACGACCTGGAGGCGGCCGGACAGCGGCCCGCCACCAAGGTGCTGGTCAACACGGTCGTCCCGGCCACCGCCGAGATCGCCGCCGCGCTCGGCGTCACCGAGGGCGGCGACGTCCACCGCGTCGAGCGGCTGCGGCTGGCGCACGGCGAGCCGATGGCCTACCTGGTCAACCATCTCCCGCTCGGCCTGCTCGACCTCGACACCGCCCGGCTGGAGGCGACGGGCCTGTACCGGATGATGCGCTCGGCCGGCATCACCCTGCACAGCGCCCGGCAGTCGATCGGCGCCCGCGGGGCCACCTCCGCCGAGGCCGACCGGCTCGCCGAGGCCGAGAACGCGCCCCTGCTCACCATGAGGCGCGTCACGTTCGACGACACCGGCCGCGCGGTCGAGTACGGCGACCACATCTACCGTCCGGCCCGGTATTCCTTCGAGTTCCAGCTCCTGGTGCGCCCCTGAGCCGTCCCGGGCCGCGTCACATTGTCCGGACAAACGCCCCATCAGGTGCGCCCCGGACATGTAACGAGTGTTCCTTGTGTTCGATACTGAAGTGTTTGGGGCAGGTGAAGGCACCGGCTGGACCCACGGCCGACGCGCTCGCCCGCCCCACGCGCACGTTGGAGCACCTCAGTACACGGCAAGAAGGGGCATGGCCTCGTGGCACGGTTTCAGAACCGGGTGGGCATGACGGTTGCGGGAGCGCTCGCGCTGCTCGCCTGCGTCTCGCTGACCGCCTGCAGCAGCACCGGCGGCAAGCGGGCCGAGGACGCCCGCAAGGCCGCCACGGCTCAGGGCAGGGCGGCGGTGACCACCCCCCGCTGGACCATCGCGATGATCACCCACTCCGGAGACGGCGACACCTTCTGGGACATCGTGCAGAGCGGCGCCAAGCAGGCGGCGGTCAAGGACAACATCAACTTCCTGTACTCGCACGACGACGAGGCCCAGCAGCAGGCGCAGCTCGTCGACGCCGCGATCGACAAGAAGGTCGACGGGATCGTCGTCAGCCTGGCCAAGCCCGACGCCCTCAAGGCGGCCGTGGCCCGCGCCCGCCAGGCCGGCATCCCGGTGGTCACGGTGAACTCCGGCTCGGCGCAGTCCAAGGCGTTCGGCGCGCTCAGCCACATCGGCCAGGACGAGACCATCGCCGGTGAGGCCGTCGGCGAGGAGCTGAACAAGCGCGGCCGCGAGAACGCCCTGTGCGTCCTGCACGAGCAGGGCAACGTCGGCCACGAGCAGCGCTGCGACGGCGTGGAGAAGACCTTCAAGGGCAAGGTCCGCAAGCTCTACGTCAACGGCACCAACATGCCCGACGTGCAGTCCGCCGTCGGCGCCAAGCTCCAGGCCGACCGGGACATCGACGCCGTCGTCACCCTCGGCGCCCCCTACGCCGACACCGTGGTGAAGGCCAAGGAGGACGCCGGCAGCAAGGCCGAGGTCGACACCTTCGACCTCAACGCCAAGGTCGCCGCCGAGCTGAAGGACGGCACCCTCGGCTTCGCCGTCGACCAGCAGCCCTACCTCCAGGGCTACGAGGCGGTCGACCTGCTGTGGCTCTACAAGTACAACGGCGACGTCCTCGGCGGCGGCCAGCCCGTGCTGACCGGCCCGCAGATCATCACCAAGGACCAGGCGGGCGCGCTCGCGGCGTACACCGATCGGGGCACCCGATGAGCACCACCACCGACACGCGGCCCACGCCGGGCCCGGCGCCGGGCGGCGATCAGCCACGCGACGAGAGGCTGCTGCGCACCTCCCCGCTGCGGGGGCTCATGTCCCGGCCCGAACTGGGCTCGGTCGTCGGCGCCCTCGCCGTCCTCGTCTTCTTCGCGGTCGCCGCCGACGGCTTCCTGCGCCCGTCCAGCATCAGCACCGTGCTGTACGCCTCCTCGACCATCGGCATCATGGCCGTACCCGTGGCCCTGCTGATGATCGGCGGCGAGTTCGACCTCTCCGCGGGCGTCATGGTCACGTCCTCCGCGCTGATCTCCTCGATGTTCAGCTACCAGATGACGGCGAACATCTGGGTCGGCGCGGGCGTCTCCCTGCTGGCCACCCTGGCCGTCGGCGCGTTCAACGGGTTCATGCTCACCCGCACCAAGCTGCCCAGCTTCATCGTCACGCTGGGCACCTTCCTCATGCTCACCGGCATGAACCTGGGCTTCACCAAGCTGATCGACGGCACCGTCTCCACCAAGTCCATCGGTGACATGGAGGGCTTCCCGAGCGCGCACGCCGTGTTCGCCTCGACGATCGGCATCGGCGGCGTCGACCTCAAGGTCACCGTGCTGTGGTGGCTCGGCCTGGTCGCCCTCGCCTCCTGGGTGCTGCTGCGCACCCGCGTCGGCAACTGGATCTTCGCGGTCGGCGGCAACGAGGACGCGGCCCGCGCGGTCGGCGTCCCGGTGGCCAAGACCAAGATCGGCCTCTACATGGGCGTCGCGTTCGGCGCCTGGGTCTCCGGCCAGCACCTGCTGTTCTCCTTCGACACCGTCCAGTCCGGCGAGGGCGTCGGCAACGAGCTGATCTACATCATCGCGGCCGTCATCGGCGGCTGTCTGATCACCGGCGGCTACGGCAGTGCCATCGGCTCGGCCGTCGGCGCCCTGCTGTTCGGCATGACCAGCAAGGGCATCGTCTTCGCCGAGTGGAACCCGGACTGGTTCAAGTTCTTCCTCGGAGCCATGCTCCTCCTGGCGACCCTGCTCAACACCTGGGTCCGCAAGCGCGCGGAGGCCACGAAATGACCGTCATCGAAGAGCGCACGCCCCTGGTCGAGCTGACCGGCGTCAGCAAGCACTACGGCAACGTCCGCGCCCTGGAGGGCGTCTCCCTGGAGGTGCACGCCGGGGAGATCACCTGTGTCCTCGGCGACAACGGCGCGGGCAAGTCCACCCTGATCAAGACGATCGCGGGACTCCACCAGCACGACGGCGGCACCCTGCGCATCGAGGGCGAGGAGACCCGGCTCGCCTCCCCGCGCGACGCCCTGGACCGGGGCATCGCCACCGTGTACCAGGACCTCGCCGTCGTCTCCCTGATGCCGGTCTGGCGCAACTTCTTCCTCGGCTCCGAGCCCCGCAAGGGCAAGGGCCCCTTCGCGCGCCTGGACACCGACCTGATGCGCCGCACCACCCGCGAGGAACTGCTGCGCATGGGCATCGACCTGCGCGACGTCGACCAGCCCATCGGCACCCTCTCCGGCGGCGAGCGCCAGTGCGTGGCCATCGCCCGCGCCGTCCACTTCGGCGCCAAGGTGCTCGTCCTGGACGAGCCCACCGCCGCCCTGGGCGTCAAGCAGTCCGGTGTGGTCCTCAAATATGTGGCCGCGGCACGGGACGCGGGCCTGGGTGTTGTGTTGATCACCCACAACCCGCACCACGCGCACCTCGTCGGCGACCGCTTCGTGCTGCTGCGCCGCGGCACCATGGTGGGCAACCACACACGCGAGGAGATCACCCTCGACGAACTGACCAAGCAGATGGCGGGCGGAGCGGACCTGGACGCTCTGCACCACGAGCTGAAGCGCGGCTGACGGGCGCGGGGCCGCGGGGATTCGCGGCTCCGCCCCCGACAGCGCCGCACTCGGCGTGAGCGTGAGGCACAATCGAGCCCGATGAGCACCTACCGCGACCTCGCCGCCCCCATCGGCTCCCGCCGCGCCCCCGTCCTGCGCACGGTGGGCACCCGGGAACGCCGCTCCCACCTGACCGCGCCCCGGGTGCCGACGGTCGGGATCGACATCGGCGGCACCAAGGTCATGGCGGGCGTCGTGGACGCCGACGGCAACATCCTGGAGAAGCTCCGCGCGGAGACGCCGGACAAGTCCAAGAGCCCCCAGGTCGTCGAGGACACCATCGTCGAGCTGGTGCTCGACCTCTCCGACCGGCACGACGTGCACGCCGTCGGCATCGGGGCGGCCGGCTGGGTCGACGCCGACCGCAACCGCGTGCTGTTCGCGCCCCACCTGTCCTGGCGCAACGAGCCCCTGCGCGACCGGCTCTCCGGCCGGCTGTCCGTGCCCGTCCTCGTGGACAACGACGCCAACACCGCGGCCTGGGCCGAGTGGCGCTTCGGCGCCGGGCGCGGCGAGGACCACCTGGTCATGATCACCCTCGGCACCGGCATCGGCGGCGCCATCCTGGAGGACGGCGCGGTCAAGCGGGGCAAGTTCGGCGTGGCCGGAGAGTTCGGCCACATGCAGGTCGTGCCCGGCGGCCACCGGTGCCCGTGCGGCAACCGCGGCTGCTGGGAGCAGTACAGCTCCGGCAACGCCCTGGTCCGCGAGGCGAGAGAGCTGGCCGCTGCCGACTCCCCGGTCGCCTACGGCATCATCGAGCACGTCAAGGGCAACATCGGCGACATCACCGGCCCGATGATCACCGAGCTGGCCCGCGAGGGCGACGCCATGTGCATCGAGCTGCTCCAGGACATCGGCCAGTGGCTCGGCGTCGGCATCGCCAACCTCGCCGCCGCCCTCGACCCCTCCTGCTTCGTCATCGGCGGCGGCGTCAGCGCCGCCGACGACCTGCTCATCGGCCCTGCCCGCGACGCCTTCAAGCGCCACCTCACCGGCCGCGGCTACCGCCCCGAGGCCCGCATCACCCGCGCCCAGCTCGGCCCCGAGGCCGGCATGGTCGGCGCCGCGGACCTCGCCCGGCTCGTCGCCCGCCGCTTCCGCCGCGCCAAGCGCCGCCGCGTGGAGCGCTACGAACGCTACGAGCGGTACACCCAGACCCGCCGCGACCGGGACACCGCATGACCACCTCGCTTCCCCACCAGGCGGCCCCGCCCGCCGAACCCCGTCCGTCGGGCGAGGACCCGCGCCACCGCGTCAAGCGCCGCGCCCTCACCCTGCTGATCATCGTGCTGCTCATCGGCGTACCGGCCGGCTACCTGGTGATCTCCGCCAACCAGAGCCGGGACAGCGGCAAGGACAAGGAAGCCAAGTACTCGGCCACCGGCCTCACCCCCGGCTGGCCCTCCAAGGTGCAGCGCCGCCTCTACCAGGTGCCCGTACCGCGCCCCGCCGACCGGCTCGCCTACTACGAGACCAACAACTGGAAGACCAGCCGCCTGTACGCGCAGTTCCGCACCAACAACGCGGGCCTGGACAGCTTCCTCGGCGCCCTCGGCACCCGCCGGGACCAGTTGAAGCAGGGCTCGGTCACCATCGGCACCCGCGACCGCCAGATCTCCGGCTGGGAGTTCGCCGGCCCCGGCCCGTGGGCCAGCTTCACCCACAAGCAGAAGAACCCCGCGCCCACCCAGGAAGTGGTCGTGAACATGTCCGACCCGCAGTTCCCGATGGTGTACGTGGTCTCGCGCACGGTGCCGTGACCGGACTCCACAACCCGTTGTCAGACCCCGCCCTTACAGTCGGAGAGAGTCGGTCCGGCACGGACGGGAGCACGGACGGGAGGTGACAGGACACATGAGCGACGGCACGGCCACGGCACAGGCCCCCACGACAGGCCGCACGTGGACCGGGGACGCGGTCCCCGCGCGCCTCGCCTGCGTGTACCTGCCCGCGCCCCTCCCGCGCGAGGCCCGCATCGCCTTCTGGGACCCCGAGGGGGACCCGCTGCCCGGCCCGGACGACCCCGGCGAGCTGACCGTCGTACGACCGCACGGCACCGGGGTGCGCCGCCGCCAGGTGCCCGCCCACACCCTCCCCCTCGCCGACGCCCTGCCCCTGCTGGTCAGGGCCCGGCACGACCCGGCCGCCCACCCGGCCACCGCCTGCTGGGGGGCCGCCGCGCTGCACGCCCTGCGCCTGGCCGCGCGCGGGCGCCTGCTGCCCGGCCTCACCCCGAGCGGGCACGACGCCTGGCGCGCCGGACCGCTGGAGCCCGACGACATCGCCCACCTGCGCGCGGTGGCCGCCGCCCTGCCGCCCGAGGGCCACGCCGTACCGCTGCCCGGACCCGGCCCGCTGACCCTGCCCGAGCCCGAGGCCCTGGTCCGCTCCTTCCTCGACGCCGTCGCCGACACCCTGCCGCGCACCCCCGCCGCCCCGCACACCAGCGGGCGCCCCTTCGCCGCCCGCGAGCCCCAGCCGCTGCCCGGCGCCCACGACTGGGCGGCCGAGGTCGCCGCGGGCATGGACGCGGGCGTGCGCGTCTCGCTGCGCCTGGACCTGTCCGGGTACAGCGTCTTCGACACCGGCGACGACGAGCGGGCGCGCGCGGCCGGCGCCGCCGTCGTCCAGGTGCACAGCCTGGCCGACCCCACCCTGGTCGCCGACGCCGCCGCCGTGTGGGCCGGGGACGCCGACGCCTTCGGGCCCCGCGCGCACGTGGACGCCGCCCTCGCGGTGCGGCGCGCCGCGCGCGTCTGGGCGCCGCTGGAGCGGCTCGCCGAGCAGGACGTGCCCGACGTGCTCGCCCTGAGCGAGGAGGAGGTCACCGACCTGCTCGGCGTCGCCGCGGCCCGGCTCGCCGCCGCCGGGGTCGCCGTGCACTGGCCCCGCGACCTCGCGAGCGACCTCTCCGCCACCGCCGAGGTCCGCACCGCGCCCGGCTCCGCGACCGACGGCACCGGGTTCTTCGAGAGCGAGGACCTCCTGAGCTTCCGCTGGCAGCTCGCGCTCGGCGGCGACCCGCTCACCGAGGCCGAGATGGACACCCTCGCCGAGGCCCACCGTCCGGTCGTCCGGCTGCGCGACCGCTGGGTCCTGGTCGACCCCGCCCTCGTCCGCAAGGCCCGCAAGCGCGAGCTGGGCCTGCTCGACCCCGTCGACGCGCTCGCGGTCGCCCTCACCGGCACCGCCGAGGTCGACGGCGAGAGCGTCGAGGCCGTCCCGACGGGGGCACTGGCCGCCCTGCGCGACCGGCTCACGGCGGGCATCGCGCCCGCTGAGCCCCCGGCCGGTCTCGACGCGACCCTGCGCGACTACCAGCTGCGCGGGCTCGCCTGGCTCGACCTCATGACCTCCCTCGGCCTCGGCGGCTGCCTCGCCGACGACATGGGCCTCGGCAAGACGATCACCCTCATCGCCCTGCACCTCAAGCGCTCCCGCCCCGAGCCGACCCTCGTGGTCTGCCCCGCCTCCCTGCTGGGCAACTGGCAGCGGGAGATCGAGCGGTTCGCGCCCGGCGTCCCCGTCCGCCGCTTCCACGGCGCCGACCGCACCCTCGACGGCCTCACCGGCGGCTTCGTCCTCACCACCTACGGCACCATGCGCTCCGCCGCGGAACACCTTGCGGACCGCTCCTGGGGCATGGTCGTCGCCGACGAGGCACAGCATGTGAAGAACCCGTACTCCGCCACCGCCAAGGCGCTGCGCACCATCAGGACCCCCGCGCGCGTGGCGCTCACCGGCACCCCGGTCGAGAACAACCTCTCCGAGCTGTGGGCCCTGCTCGACTGGACCACCCCCGGCCTGCTCGGCCCCCTGAAGTCCTTCCGCTCCCGGCACGCGCGCGCGGTGGAGAACGGCGAGGACGCCGAGGCGGTCGAGCGGCTCGCCCGGCTGGTCCGGCCGTTCATGCTGCGCCGCAAGAAGTCCGACCCCGGCATCGTGCCCGAACTCCCGCCCAAGACCGAGACCGACCACCCCGTCCCGCTCAGCCGCGAACAAGCCGCGCTGTACGAGGCGGTGGTACGCGAGTCGATGCTCGCCATCGAGGAGGCGGACGGCATCGCCCGCCGGGGCCTGGTCCTCAAGCTGCTCGGCGCCCTCAAGCAGATCTGCGACCACCCCGCCCTCTACCTCAAGGAGGAGCCGGCCCACCCCGACCGGCTCTCCGCCCGCTCCGGCAAGCTCGCCCTGCTGGACGAGCTGCTGGACACCGTGCTCGCCGAGGACGGCTCGGTGCTGGTCTTCACCCAGTACGTCGGCATGGCCCGGCTGATCACCGCCCACCTCGCCGACCGCGCCGTCCCGGTCGAGCTGCTGCACGGCGGTACGCCGGTGCCCGAGCGGGAGCGGATGGTCGACCGCTTCCAGTCCGGGGAGATCCCCGTCCTGGTGCTGTCCCTCAAGGCGGCGGGCACCGGCCTGAACCTCACCCGCGCGGGACACGTCGTGCACTTCGACCGCTGGTGGAACCCCGCCGTGGAGGAACAGGCCACCGACCGCGCCTACCGCATCGGCCAGACCCAGCCCGTCCAGGTCCATCGCCTGGTCACCGAGGGCACCGTGGAGGACCGCATCGCCGAGATGCTCACCGCCAAGCGTGCCCTCGCCGACGCCATCCTCGGCTCCGGCGAGGCGGCCCTCACCGAGCTGACGGACCGCGAGCTCACCGACCTCGTCTCCCTGCGGAGGCCGGCATGAGTTCCGGCGGGAGCGGTCCGGCGGAGGCGGCCCGAGAGGCGCTGCGCGCGGCTCGGGGCAGGGCCGAGGGTGAGCCGGGGGCGGCGGAGCGAGGGGTGTCTCCTGCTTCGGCTTCGGCGTCGGCTTCGGCGTCGGCCGAGGGCGCGCGTGCCGCGCTGCGGGGTGCCTCCGACGCCTCTGGTGCCCCCGGTGCCGCCGATGTCTCCGGCGCGGACTCCGCCGCCTCTCAAGAGCCCGAGGGGGAGGCTGCTTCCGGCACCGGCGGGGCCCGGCCCGGGGAGGTCGCCCGGGCCGCGTTGCGTGCCGCTGTCGCCGCCCGCCGCGAGGGAGCGGACGCGGACTCCACCGATGCCGATGCCGATGCCGATGCCGATGCCAGTTCTGGTTCCGGTTCCGGTGGTGATGCCGACGCGGACGACGCCGGTTCCGGTACGCCGCCCGCGCCCGCCGACCCTTCGCCGACCCCCGGCACCCCCGCCCCCGGCACCGCGCGCCCGGGCGACGTCGCCCGTGAGGCGCTCCGCGCCGCCCGCCGGGAGGCCGAGCTGCGTCCGCGCCGCCCCGCTCCGCGTGTCGTACCCGCGCCCGCGCCCGCCGAAGGCACCCCCCGCTCCGCCCGCGCTCAAGCCGCCCGCGACATGCGGGACTTCCTCAGCAACGCCTTCCGCATGCCCGACTGGGCCGACGACCCGGAGGCCCCCGAAGCCCCCGAAGCGACCGAGGCGCGCCCGTCCGACGGCACCCGCGAGCCCCTCGGCATGGCCGCCCTGCTGAAGGCCGCCCCGGCGGTCCCGCGCGACCGGGACCGGACCCCGCCCCACTCCGTCCCGGCCCCGTCCGACCCCTCGGCCCCGGCGCCGGACCCCGGAGCGGACCACCGCGCGCCCGAGTCCGGACACGAGCCGAGCGCCCCGGCGGTCACCTCCGCCCACCCTCACCCCGCCCACCCCGCGCCCGCCCAGATCCCCCCGTCCATGGCCACGCCCCACCGCGACGGCGAACACCGCCGCACCTTCCCGCCGTTCGCCCCGCGCCCCGAGTCGCACCACGAGTTCGCCGGCACCTGGTGGGGCCAGGCATGGGTCGACGCGCTGGAGCACACCGCGCTGGACGTCAACCGGGTGCTGCGGGGGCGGGGCTACGCCGACGCGGGCAACGTGGACGCGATCACCGTGACCCCGGGTCTGCTGCTGGCGTACGTGCGGGGGAGCCGCCCGCGGCCGTACCGGGTCCAGATGCGGCTGCGCACGCTGAGCGACGCGGACTGGGACCGCTTCCTGGAGGCCGCCGCCGACAGCCCCGCGCACATCGCCGCCCTGCTCGACAAGGAGCTGCCGCACACCCTGGCCGACCTCGGCGTCCCCCTGCTGCCCGGTCCCGGCGACCTCACCTCGCAGTGCAGCTGCCCCGACTCCGGCCGCCCCTGCAAGCACGCGGCCGCGCTGTGCTACCAGGCGGCCCGCCTGCTGGACGCCGACCCGTTCGTGCTGCTCCTGCTGCGCGGCCGGGGAGAGCGGGAGCTGCTGGACGCCCTGTCCCGGCGCAGCGCCGCCACCGCGGCCCGTGCCGCGCGGGAGCGGGGTCCGGCCGCGCTGCCCGGCGTACGCGCGTCGGAGGCCCTCGCCGGGCGGTCGCTGCCCCCGCTCCCGGCGCCGCTGCCCCCGCCCGCACACCCCGAGGCGCCCCCGGCGTACCCGGCGGCGCCCGGCGGCCCGGACCCGTTCGCCCTGGACCAGCTGGCCACCGACGCGGCCGCCCGCGCGCACGCGCTGCTCTCCACCGGCCGCGACCCGGTGGGCGGACTGACGCTGTGGCAGGACGCCGTGCGCCTCGCCGCCGCCCGCCCAGGCTCCGGCCTGACCGCCGCCACCCGCAGCCTGTACGCCACCCTCGGCGCCGCCGTGGACCGCACTTCCGCCGACCTGGCCCGCGCGGTCGCCGCCTGGCGGCAGGGCGGCCTCGCCGGGCTGACCGTGCTGGAGGAGCGGTGGGACCCGCCCGCGGGACGCTTCGACCGGGCCCGCCCGCTGCTGCTCGCCGCCGGCCTGCCCGCCTTCCGTCCGTGGCGCAACCGCCTCACCCACCCGGCGGGCCACGCCCAACTCCGCTTCGGCCAGGACGGGTTGTGGTACGCCTACGAGTCGGAGCCCGGCCGGGAGGACTGGTGGCCCCGAGGCGCCCCCGACCTCGACCCGGTCTCCGCCCTCACCACCCTGGACATACCGGACTCCCTCTGAGGGCCGCGGGCGTCCCGTGAAGACCGTGTGAGAGTTCCCCGTGATTTCCGGGGAGCCCCGTGCCGACCACCGGGCCCCCCGGCCCGGCGAGGCCGTCCGGGCGGTTAGCGTGGTGCGGTGAGCGAGAAGAAGACCCCCACCCTCCAGTACCGGTTCGACGGCCCGGAAGACGCCCCCGTACTCATCCTCGGGCCCTCCCTCGGCACGACCTGGCACATGTTCGACCGCCAGGTTCCGGAACTGGTCAAGCAGTGGCGGGTCCTGCGCTTCGATCTGCCGGGCCACGGCGGCGCCCCCGCCCACCCGTCCGGCTCGGTCGCCGAGCTGGCCACGCGCCTGCTGGCCACCCTGGACAGCCTCGGCGTCCAGCGCTTCGGCTACGCGGGCTGCGCCCTCGGCGGCGCCGTCGGCATCGAGCTGGCCCTGCGCCACCCCGAGCGCCTTGCCTCGCTCGCGCTGGTCGCCGCCTCGCCCCGGTTCGGCACCCCCGACGAGTTCCGTCAACGCGGCGTGATCGTACGTACGAACGGACTCGACCCGATCGCGCGAAGCGCGCCCGACCGCTGGTTCACCCAGGGCTTCGCCGCCGCCCAGCCCGCGATCACCGAGTGGGCGGTGCAGATGGTGCGCACCACCGACCCCGGCTGCTACATCGCCGCCTGCGAGGCGCTGGCCGCCTTCGACGTGCGCCCGGAGCTGGGCCGCATCGGGGTGCCCACCCTCGTGCTGGTCGGCTCCGAGGACCAGGTCACCGGGCCCGCCGAGGCCCGCACCCTGGTCGCCGGCATCCCGGACGCCCGGCTCGCCGTCGTGCCCGGCGCCTCCCACCTGGTGCCCGTCGAGCAGCCCGCCGCCGTCACCGACCTCCTCGTCCGGCACTTCTCCACCGCCTGGCAGCAGACCTTCGAGACCGGCCAGACGGCCCTCCCGGCCGCCGCCCCGGCCGCACAGGCCCCGGCCGCCCCGGCCCCCGTGGCCATGCCCGTCCCGGCCCCGCCGGCCCCCCTGGCGCCCCCGCGCACCCCGGCGGTCGCCGAGATCGCCACCGCCGCCGAGCCGCCACAGCCGGTCGCGCCGCCGGACCGGTACGAGACGGGCCTCAAGATCCGCCGTGAGGTGCTCGGCGACGCGCACGTCGAGGGTGTCCTCGCGCGGGCCGACGAGTTCTCCGGCGACTTCGAGGAGCTCGTCACCCGCTACGCCTGGGGCGAGGTCTGGGACCGCCCCGGGCTGGACCGCAAGTCCCGCAGCTGCGTCACGCTCACCGCGCTGGTCGCGGGCGGCCACCTGGACGACCTGGCAGTCCACCTCCGCGCCGCGCTCCGCAACGGCCTCACCCCGCAGGAGATCAAGGAGGTGCTGATCCAGGCGGCCGTCTACTGCGGCCTCCCGGCGGCCGACAGCGCCTTCCGCGTCGCCCAGCGGGTCATCCGCGAGGAGACCACCCCCGCCGAGTGAGCCCCCGCCCGTGTCCGGCGGCACGATGGAGGAGGAGCAGCCGAACCGGGAGGACGGGGAGCCATGAAGTTCACCAAGAAGTCCCACTCCTGTGTCCGCCTGGAGAAGGACGGCCGGACGCTCGTCATCGACCCCGGCGGGTTCAGCGAGACGGACGCGGCGCTCGGCGCCGACGCCGTCCTCGTCACCCACGAACACCCCGACCACTTCGACGAGGGGCGGCTGCGCACCGCGCTGGAGGCCGACCCGGCCGCCGAGATCTGGACCCTGAGATCGGTCGCGGACCAGCTCAAGGCGGCCTTCCCCGGCCGCGTGCACACCGTCGGCCACGGGGACACCTTCACCGCCGCCGGCTTCGAGGTCCAGGTCCACGGCGAGCTGCACGCCGTGATCCACCCGGACATCCCGCGCATCACCAACGTCGGCTACCTGATCGACGGCGGCAAGGTCTTCCACCCCGGTGACGCCCTCACCGTCCCCGACCGGCCGGTGGAGACCCTGATGCTGCCGGTGATGGCACCGTGGAACAAGATCTCCGAGGTGATCGAGTACGTCCGCGAGGTGCGGCCGCGCCGGGCCTACGACATCCACGACGCCCTCCTCACCGACCTGGCCCGCCCGATCTACGACCGCCAGATCGGTGCCCTCGCCGGCGCCGAGCACCTGCGCCTGGCGCCCGGGGCGGCCGCCGAGCTGTGAGACCGGGCTGTCGTACCCGGCGGGTAGGTTTGAGGGCATGCGCATCGCCACCTGGAACGTGAACTCGATCACCGCCCGCCTCCCGCGGCTGCTCGCCTGGCTGGAGAGCAGCGGCACCGACGTGCTCTGCCTCCAGGAGGCCAAGGTCGCCGAGGAGCAGTTCCCCGTCGAGGCCCTGCGCGAGCTGGGCTACGAGTCGGCGGTCCACGCCACCGGCCGGTGGAACGGCGTGGCGGTGCTCTCCCGCGTGGGGCTGCGGGACGTGGTCAAGGGCCTGCCCGGCGACCCCGGCTACGACGGCGCCCAGGAGCCCCGCGCCGTCTCGGCCACCTGCGGCCCGGTCCGCGTCTGGTCGGTGTACGTCCCCAACGGCCGCGAGGTCGACCACCCGCACTACGCGTACAAGCTCCAGTGGCTCCAGGCGCTGCAGGCCGCCGTCGCCGGTGACGCGGCGGGCGGCCGCCCCTTCGCCGTCCTCGGCGACTACAACATCGCCCCGGCCGACGACGACGTCTACGACCGCGCCGCCTTCGAGGGCGCCACCCACGTCACCCCCGCCGAGCGCGCCGCGCTGGAGTCCCTGCGCGGGACCGGCCTGAGCGACGTGGTGCCCCGCCCGCTGAAGTACGACCACCCCTACACGTACTGGGACTACCGCCAGCTCTGCTTCCCCAAGAACCGCGGCATGCGCATCGACCTGGTGTACGGCAACACCCCGTTCGCCTCGGCGGTCAAGGACGCCTACGTCGACCGCGAGGAGCGCAAGGGCAAGGGCGCCTCCGATCACGCGCCGGTGGTGGTCGACCTCGACGTGTGATGCCAGGCTTGGCCCATGAACATCCCGTTCCTGGGCCACCGGCGCGGCAAGAGCGGTGACGCGGCGCTCCCGGCCGACCCCGAGGCCATCGCCGCGCTGCTCTCCGAGTGCGAGCTGCTGCGCTCCCAGGCGGCCCGGGCGGGCGTCCGCCTGGACGACTCCCCGGCCTCCCTGGAGGCCCTCGACCAGCTCGTCCCACGCTGGCGCGACGACCCCGAGATCCTGCCCTGGCTCGGCAACGACGCCGGCCTCTACCTCGGCACCGTCGTCGTCCGCACGGTCCCCGGCGCCGCCTGGCGCATCAGACCGGGCGGAGAACCCGTCCTGCGCCTCGCCTCCGGCCGCGAGGTGGAGGTCACCGAACCGGGCCGCCAGTGGGCCGCGAGCGGCCTTCCCGAACTGTCCCAGTCCTACGCGGAGATCGCCGAGACCTGACCCCGGCACCCGGGCGGCACCCCCGCCCGTCGGACAACTGAGGCTTAAATACGGCTAATGCCCCGGGGTGCGTGTCGTCCGCGCGGTCCGGCACGGTCTGGATAGTTTCGGCCACTACGACTCGGCTGAGAGTGAGTAGGGCTGCGGATGGCCGTCGATCCGTTGATCGAACTGCGTGACGTCAACAAACACTTCGGGGAGCTGCATGTCCTGCAGGACATCGACCTGACCGTCGGCAAGGGGGAGGTGGTCGTGGTCATCGGCCCCTCCGGGTCGGGGAAGTCGACGCTGTGCCGGGCCATCAACCGGCTGGAGACCATCGAGTCCGGCAGCATCACGCTCGACGGGCAGCCGCTCCCCGAGGAGGGCCGGGCGCTGGCCCGGCTCCGGGCCGAAGTGGGCATGGTCTTCCAGTCGTTCAACCTCTTCGCCCACAAGACGGTCCTGGAGAACGTCTCGCTCGCGCAGACCAAGGTGCGCGGCCGCAAGAAGGCCGACGCCGACCGCCGCTCCCGTGAACTCCTGGACCGGGTCGGCCTGTCGGCGCACGCCGACAAGTACCCCGCGCAGCTCTCCGGCGGCCAGCAGCAGCGCGTGGCCATCGCCCGCGCCCTCGCCATGGACCCCAAGGCCCTGCTCTTCGACGAGCCCACCTCCGCGCTCGACCCCGAGATGATCAACGAGGTGCTGGAGGTCATGCAGCAGCTCGCCCGGGAGGGCATGACCATGATCGTCGTCACCCATGAGATGGGCTTCGCCCGCTCCGCCGCCAACCGCGTCGTCTTCATGGCCGACGGCCGCATCGTGGAGGACCGCACCCCCGAGGAGTTCTTCACCGACCCGCGCAGCGAACGCGCCAAGGACTTCCTCTCCAAGATCCTCAAGCACTGACCGGGGGAGTGCGACCCATGTTCCGCCACACCCGCGCGTCCCGCGCCCTCGCCCTGCTCCTCGCCCCGCTCGCCGTCCTCGCCGCCGCCTGCGGCAAGGACGGCAGCCCGCCCACCAAGGGCCCCGCCCCCGACCAGCTCCCGCACTACTCGGTGGACCGTGACTTCAGCCTGCCCGGCTCCCCGACCTGGGTCCGCGCCAAGAAGCGCGGCCACTTCGTCGTCGGCGCCAAGGAGGACCAGCCCTACCTCGGCGAGAAGGACCCCGCGACGGGCCGGTACTCCGGCTTCGACATCGAGATCGCCAAGATGCTCTCCGCCTCCCTCGGCTTCCCCGGCGACAGCGTGCGCTTCCGCACCATCGCCTCCGCCAACCGCGAGACGGCCCTGCAGAACGGCCAGATCGACTACTACGTCGGCACCTACACCATCAACCCCAACCGCAAGAAGCTCGTCGGCTTCGCCGGCCCCTACTACATGGCCGGCCAGTCCCTGCTCGTCCGCAAGGACACCGACGACATCAACGGCCCCCAGGACCTCGCCGGCAAACGCGTCTGCTCCGCGGCCGGCTCCACGCCCTACCAGCGCATCAAGGAGGACTACCCGAAGGCCATCCTCGTCGCCTACGACACCTACTCGGTCTGCGTCGACAACCTCCTGACCTACCAGGTCGACGCCGTCACCACCGACGACGCCATCCTCATCGGCTACGCCGCCAAGGCCCCCGACGAACTCAAGGTCGTCGGCAAGCCGTTCTCCGAGGAGCCGTACGGCATCGGCGTCCCGCGGAGCGACAACGCCCTGCGCTTCGCCCTCGACGACGCCCTCGCCGCCCGCGAGAAGGACGGCGACTGGAAGAAGGCGTACGACGCCACGCTCGGCCTGTCCGGCGTGCCCGCACCGAAGCCCCCGCCGATCGACCGCTACCCGGCGAGCTGACGGAAGGACGCCATGAACGTACTGACAGACAACTTCGCCGTCTACGCCGAGGGATTCCTCGGCACGGTCGAACTGACCGTCTACGCCTCCCTGCTGGCCCTCGCGCTCGGCTTCCTGATGGCGTCCTTCCGGGTCGCGCCGGTCGCCTCGCTGCGCGTCTTCGGCACGGTGTGGGTGACCGTGCTGCGCAACACCCCGCTCACCCTGCTGTTCTTCGCGGTGCTGCTCGGCCTGCCCCGGTTCGGGCTCGTCCTGCCCTTCCAGGCGTTCGCCGTCCTGGCGCTGGGCTGCTACACCTCCGCGTTCATCTGCGAGGCGCTCCGCTCCGGCATCAACACCGTCCCCCGGGGCCAGGGCGAGGCCGCCCGCAGTCTCGGCATGACCTTCTCCCAGACGCTCAGCGTGGTCGTACTGCCGCAGGCGTTCCGCTCGGTGATCCCGCCCGTCGGCTCCACCCTGATCGCGCTGGCCAAGAACTCCGCCATCGCGGGCGCCTTCAGCGTCACCGAACTGCTGGGCACCTACAAGACGTTGAGCGAGCTGGGCTACAACATCATCTGGACCTTCGTCTGGATCGCCGTCGGCTACCTGATCATCACACTCGCCATCAGCGCCCTGTTCAACCTGCTGGAACGCAAGTGGGGAGTGGCCCGATGACGGCCCAGACCGCGCTCTACGACGTCCCCGGCCCCAGCACCAGAAGGCGCCACGGCCTCTACGCGGTGCTGTCCACCGCCGTCCTGCTGGGCCTGCTCGCCTGGGTCCTCTACCTCCTCTTCTCCACCGGCCAGTTCACCGCCGCCAAATGGACGCCGTTCGAGTACAAGGGCATCCAGGAACTGCTGCTGCGCGGGCTCGGCAACACGCTCAAGGCCTTCGGCATGGCCGCCGTGCTCTCCCTCGCGCTCGGCGGGGTGCTCGCCGCCGGACGGCTCTCCGACCACGCCCCGGTGCGCTGGGTGTCCACGCTCGTCGTGGAGTTCTTCCGCGCGATGCCCGTCCTGGTGATGATCTTCTTCATCTTCGTGGCGCTCAAGGTGCAGCCGCTGCCCGCCCTCGTCGCCGGACTGACCCTCTACAACGGCTCGGTCCTCGCCGAGGTCTTCCGCTCCGGCGTGAACTCCGTCGAACGCGGCCAGGGAGAGGCCGCGTTCGCGCTCGGCATGCGGAAGACGCAGGTCATGTCCTACGTCCTCGTACCGCAGGCGGTGCGCGCCATGTTGCCCGCGATCATCAGCCAGTTGGTCGTCGCGCTGAAGGACACCTCGCTGGGCTTCCTCATCACCTACGAGGAGTTCCTCCATGCCGGGAAGCTCATCGCCTCGAACCTCGACTACGATTTGCCGTTCATCCCCGTGGTGATGGTGATCTCGCCGATCTACATCGGGATGTGCATGCTGCTCTCGTGGTTCGCCGTGTGGGTGTCCCGCCGGGAGCAGCGCAGTCCCAAGACCGAGGCCGTGGCTGTCGCCGCGCCCGGCCCTGGGGCGCCGCTGCCGGGTGGGGAGCCACCCACGGCTCCGAAGCCGTGACGAAGGCGGCGGTTCACACGGGCCATGCTCGTCCGGCGGCGGCCGGAGATCACTGCTCGCGCAGGGGGACCGACACGTACGACGGGTCGTCCCCGGGCGAGGAGAAGGTCAGCCGCGCGCCGGACGGGTTGTGCTCGACGTAGAGCGGATCGACCGTGTCGGCCACCAGGGCCAGCCGGTGCCCGGCCGGGACGTCGTAGGCCGTGGAGAACAGGTCCAGATCCACCCCGAACGGCTCGCCGGGGGTGCGCCCGTGCCAGGTCAGGGGCGCGTGGGTGACCAGCTTGCCGATGCCGAGCGGGCCCACGTCGTACAGGTAGGCGACGAACGTGCCGCTCTCCGCGGTCGGGGTGAGTGTGGTGTGCAGCCTGGCGGTGCCGCGGACCCGCTGCGGGGCCGCGTACCGCTCCGACTGCCAGACGGCCGCCCAGCGGCGCGGGAGCAGCGGGACGGAGGCCATCGGGGGCAGCTTGGTGACCTGGTCCAGGAGGCCGGAGAGCAGGACGATCCCGCCGTCCGCGCCGGAGTCGACGTTGGCGTGGATCGTGGTGCTGCCCGTCAGCGCGATCTTGCGGTCGGTGGCGGCGACCGACTTCCAGTCCGGGTAGCCCTCGTATCCGCCCCCGCCGCGTGAGCGGAGCTGGACCGGCTGCTCGCGGTCGACGCCGTTGTCCACGCCCCGCAGATAGTGGTCGAACCAGCGGCCGGTGTCCTCCCACACGTCGTTGGGCAGCCCGAACAGGCCGGTCAGCTCGGGGGTGGCGTGGTCGCCGGGGCGCAGCTGCAGCCGCTTGGGTCCGGCCAGCTTCTCGTAGAAACCGGCGTACTGGTTGGCCGGGAAGACCGAGTCGCTCCAGGCGTTGGCGAGCATGACGGCCGGCTTGCCGGCGTTGAGCCGGTCCAGATAGGTGAGGGCGGAACGCCGCTCGCCCCAGTCGATCAGACCCTGCTCGTCGGAGAGGTCGGAGGCGTAGAAGCTGTCGAAGATCTTCCGCAGTTCCGGGCTCTCGCGTCCGGTGAGGCTGCCCGCGCCGTCCAGCAGGGCGCCCGCCTGGACGTGCTGGGTGCGGCCGGAGTAGATCGAGCCGATCAGGTCGGCCCAGCCGCTGAGCGCCGCCACGGCCCTGATCCGCCGATCGTGGGCGGCGGCGAGCAGGCTGATCCCGGCGCCGTAGGAGACCCCCGCCATGCCGATGCGCTCCGGGTCGGCGGGCGTGTTGGCCAGCGCCCAGTCGATCACCTTGGAGGCGTCCGCCATGTCGGGCGGCCCGGCCACCTCGATCCGGCCGCCGGACTGCCAGAAGCCGCGCACGTTGTAGGAGAGCACCACATAGCCGGAGTCGGCGAGCCTGCGGGCCTGGGCGAGGTACTCGACCTGCGGGAAGCCCCAGCTCGTCGGCAGCACCAGGAGCGGATGGCTGCCGGAGCCCGCAGGGGTGACGACGTTCGCCTTCAGTACGGTGCCCCCGTCGCCGGGAATGTCGACGAACCGCACGGCGGGGGCCGCCTGGGCCGCGGGAGCCAGCGCGACGACCGTCCCGGCGACCAACGCCGCCGAGAGGGCGCCGACGGCGCAGGTGCGCAGGGGTTTACGGGTGGGGGCCATGGTCACTCCTGACGCGTGCCAGTGCGAAAGTGACCCGACAGTAGTGGGTTGTTCTTACCTCAAGTAACCCGTGGGTAAGTTACGTACGGGTAACAATCGGTGGAGGCCGTTGCGCTCTAGGAGGCGGGTGTCGCCGCGGCCGGCGTCTCCTCGGTCTCCGGGAACGGCGCCTGCGCCGCCCGCGTCACATCGGCGACCAGTTCCACCAGGTCGGGGCCGTACGCCTGGGAGTTGACCACCTTCAGCAGCAGCACGAACGACCCGGACCCGTGCTTGCGGGCCAACCGCTCGTGATTACGGGCCAGATAACGGGTCGCGGCCTGATTGGTGATGGCCCGCTGCCCGCAGAACAGGAACACCGGCCGCGTCTGCCGGCCCGCCGAGACCTTCGCCAGCAGCACGTACTCGGTCGTGCCGGGCTCCATCCGGTACGTCTCCCCGCCCACCCGGAACGCGCCCCGGTTCGGCCCCTTCTCCTTCTCCGTGTTCATCCGCACCCCCGGCAGCATCGCCGACATGTGCGCCAGCATCCGGCGGTTGGACGCCGGCCCGCCCACACAGAACTCGGTGCGCTCCCCGAAGCCCTGGTGCGGCACGTCCTGCGTCACCAGCTGAAGATGCGCCCCGCAGTCCTTGATCAGCGCCGACAGCTCCAGCAGCGCGAACACGTCGAAGCGGTGCACCGCCGGCTCGGTGGCCGCCGGGTCCCGGTTCACGACGAACAGCGACTCCGAGTTGTCCGGCAGCCCGAAGAACACCTGCTTCCGCCGCAGCTTGCGCCGCCACAGATAGGTACGGGCCGCCCAGCCGATCACGGCACTGACTCCCGCGGCTATGACGCCCAGGACGATGTTGCGCACGTCGTCGTTCATGCGGCGGGATGCTAGCGGGTCCGGTGGCCAAGGGCGCGGCCCCCCTCGGGGTGGTGGTGGCCCGCCACCACCCTCCGCGCCCCGGCCGGCCCCGCCGCCGGGGCGGCCGCGGCGGCCATGGTGGTGCGCGCACTCCCCGCCGCCGAACTCGGGTGACGGGCTTCCCTCGTGCGGCCGGGGCGCGGCGGGAAGAGTCGGGAGGCATGACGGACATGACCGAGCTGTACGCGTCCCTGTTCGCGGGGTTCAGCGGTGCGACCCACCGGGTCCGGGCCCGCCAGTACATGGACGGCCTGCTGGGGGTCGACGGACGCAAGACCGTGGCGAACATCGCCGCGGCCGTGGGCGGCCCCGAGGACGAGCAGCGGCTGCGCAGGTTCGTGTCCCGCGGGGCCTGGCGCTGGGGCCCGATACGCCGGGCGCTGGCCCAGGCCGTCACCTCGCGGGCCGGAGAGGGGGCCGGGGCCTGGGTGGTGGGACCCGTGTCCATCCCCAAGACCGGTGACCGCAGCGCGGGGGTGACCCGGCACTACTCCCCGGAGCGGGAACGGCTGCTGGTCGGACAACTGGCCTTCGGCTCCTGGTTCGCCACCGCGGGATCGGTCGTCCCGGTCAGCTGGCGGCTGGTGCCGGGCGGTGGCGAGGCCGAACGGGCGGCCGCGGTCTCCGAACTGGTCACCGAGGTCGCCGACTGGACCGAGGGCGGGCGGCCCGTGGTCGTCGACCCGGGGGCGCTGCCGGTGGCCGATCCCGCCCGGCAGCCCTGGGCCCGGTGTCCCCTGACGGTCCGCGTCGACCCCGAGGTGCGGGTGGCCGTGAAGCGGCGGCCGGTCCGGGGCCGCGCGCAGGTCGCTCCGGCGGGCCAGGTGTTCGCCTCGGCGGGCATCCGTTCCGCGTCGGACGGGGCGGTGGCCACGGTGCCCGCCGCCCTGGCCTCGGGAGGACCGGGGCCGTCCACGGCGGTCGGGGTGTGGCCGGGCGGGCACGTCGGCGGCCGGCCGGAGGAGGTCTGGCTCAGCGGCCTGCCCGCCGAGCGGCCCGCCGTGCTCGGCGCCCTGGTCCGGCTCCCCGGACGCGTGGGCGGCGGCTGGCGCACACGCGGCGCGGCGGTGGGACTGGCGGACTACGAGGGACGGTCGCTGGCGGGCTGGCACCGCCACATGACGCTGGCCTCGTGCGCGTACGCGGTCCAGGAACTGGCGGGGGACCGGGCCGGGGTGCGGCGGCCCGCCGTGTGCGCCGCCTGAGGAGCCCCGGGCGGCTTCAGCGCTCGCCGGCCGCCTGCTGGGCGGCCGTCCGGACCACCGGGCCGAACACGTCCGGTGCGGGGATCTCGGGGCCCGACCGCAGGGCCCGGCGGGTGCGGTGCAGCCGCAGGGCCAGTTGGAGATCGAGCGCCCGGTCGGGGTCCGACCAGCCGGGACCGAGGACCTCGGCGACGCGGTCGAGGCGCCGGTACACCGTGTTGGCGTGCACGTGCAGGGCCTCCGCCGCGACGCTCGGGCTGCCGCCCGCGGCGAAGTACTCCTCGAGCGTCCGGGTCAGCTCCGTCAGGCGCAGCCGGTCGTACTCCAGCAGCGGGCCGATCGTCGCGGCGACGAACGAGGCCGCGTCCGGCGCGTCGCAGAGCAGCAGCCCGAGAAAGCCCAGGTCCCCGGCGGCCGCCGCGCTGCCCGCCCGGTCCAGGGCGAGCAGCGCGTCCAGACACCGTGTCGCCTCCCGGTGCGCGTCGCGCACCTCGCCCAGACCGGTGATGCGGCCGCTCGCTCCCACCGTGACCGGATGGCCGAGCGCGCCCGTCATGTCGTCCCTGACGCGTCGGGCGCACCAACCGTCGTCCCGCTCACCGAGTTGCCCGCTGAGCGGCAGCAGCAGGGAGACGCACCCGTCCCTGATGCTCCGCAGGCCGCCCGTCCGGCGGGCGTACGCCGCGGCCCAACTGGCCGCCCGGCCCAGGCTGCCACCCTCCGGCCGGCTGACCAGCACCATCATGGGCCGAGAGGTGACGAGCCCTAATCGGGCCGCGCGATGGGCGAGTTGCTCCACCGGGCGCCCGGTCGCCGCCAGCAGGTCCTCGAACAGCTCGTCGCGGAAGGGGCTGGCGATGGCCTCCTCCCCGCGCTGCATCCGCAGCAGCACCGCCAGCGGCTGTGCCACCAACTGCCCCTTCCAGCGGGCGGTGTCGTCCAGCGGCCACCTCGCGTGCATCAGCAGTACGGCCAGTTCCTCGTCCCCGGCGGTCAGCGGGATGACCCAGAGTTCCGGGTACGCGGAACCGTCCGGCGCCGCGGACCGCACCGGCACGGGGCCGTCCTGCCCGCCGCGGTAGGACTCGCCCAGCGCACGCCGTACCTGCTCCTCGGCCACCTCCGGGGGGTCCCCGGCGGCGCCGATCCGCCGCTTGTCCACGTCGCGCACCTCCAGCGCGCAGTCGAGGGCCGACGCGGCCGCGGTGAGCACCTCATGGAGCCCGGCGCCGCGCAGCGCCAGGTCGGTCAGCCGGGTGTGCAGCCGCCCGAAGCGGCGGAACTCGCCCAGTTCGGCGAGGTAGGAGGCGCGCTGTTCCAGCGTGCGGGCCTTCTCGATCGCCACCGCCGCGAGGTCGCTGAGCGAGGTCATGAGCGAGACGTCGCTGATGCTGAAGTGACGCACGTTGCGGTCGGCGGCGTACAGCGTGCCGAAGGTCTCGCTGCCGTGGGTGAGCGGTGAGGCGATGATGCCGCGCAGCCCCTCCGAACGCACGATGTCGTCCAGCACGGGGGAGTGCCGCATCCGCTCGTCCGCCAGGTAGTCCGGCGACCAGATCGGCACACCGCCCACGTCGGCCTCCCAGCCGAGCCCGGCGTCGCCCGGCACCCGGTACCCGAGGGTGAGCGCGGAGGCGTGGCCGTCGGAGGTGCGCACATAGCCCTCGCCGCTGTCCCGGTCGCGGAAGCTGATGTAGGACATGTCGACGCCGAAGAGCATGCGGGTGCGCCGGACGATCATCTTGAGCAGGGTGTCCAGCTTGTGCGGGGCGGTGAGATCACGCGCGGTGTCGATCAGTGCCGCCAGCTCGGCCTCCCGCTGCTGACGCCGGGCGAACAACGAGTGGACGTGCAGGGCGAGTTCGCGTGCGCGGTCCAGTTCCGCGGCCGTCGAGGCGTCCGTGTCGGACGCCGCCCGCCGCACGAGATCGCTCATCCGGTCCGGCGAAGCCTCCGCGGCGAGGAGTTCGAGCAGGTCCAGTGCCACGCCCGAGGCGCTCACCGCCGCCGGGCGTCGTCCGCCGTCGACCATCCGTCTGCCTCTCCCCCGGTTTCCGGCACCGTGTCGCGCGACCCGGCTCGGTCCCCCTGCGCCTGCCCCTCGGATCAGGGAATGCCACGGGATGTGGCGCAGGTCACATCGCGGGGGAGGTGGTCCGGCCACCGGTCAGCGGCCCGGAAGTGTTGCCGGACTCCCTTCCGGACGCGTCGCCCCGGCGGTGAGGGTGGAACGGTGGGGACACCACGAGGTGTCCGCGCCACACGCCTGCACCAGGGCCCGCTCCAGGAAGGACGAGGATGCCGATGGGCAGCACCGCTCACGACGACACCGCCACATCACCCGCCACGGTCCTGACCGACGCCCGCCGCGCCGGCGCGGCGGGGGACACGGGGGAGATGCGCAGCTACGAGAAGTCGCTGGAACGCAGCCGGCTCTCCCTGCACCGCCCGGACCGGCCACGCGAGTTCACCATGCTCGGCCGCCGCTGGGACCTGCTCGACCACGTCTTCGCGCCGCCCTACTCGCCGTCCACCCGCACCGCGCTCGAACTGCTCGGCCTGGACTCCGCCGCGCCCTCGGGCACGCCCGTGCCGCTCGCCCCCGACGCGCCCGCCTTCCTGGAGGTCGGATCGGGCGCCGGGGTCATCGCCGTCCAGGCGGCGCTGGCGGGACACCGGGTGTCCGCCGTCGACGTCAACGAGCACGCCGTGCGCAACACCGCGCTCAACGCGGTCCGGCACGGCGTCGAGGACCGGCTGGAAGCGGTGCACGGAGACCTCCTCGCCCCCTTCGCCGGACGCCGCTTCGACCGGATCTTCTGGAGCTCGAACTACGTCCTGGCGCCCGAGGAGTACGTCTTCCACAGCGACCACGAGCGCGCCTACGTCGACCCGGGCTACCGCGCCCACCGCCGCTACCTCACGGAGGCCGTGCGCCACCTGACCCCGGTCGGCCGGGCGCTGCTGCACTTCTGCGACCGAGGCCAGCTCGACGTGCTGACCCGCATCGCCGCCGAACAGGGCCGCGCCCTGCGGACCCTGGCCGGGCGGACGGTCCAGGAGGGCGAGTGCGCCGTACGGCACGTCCTCATCGAGATCAGCGCCGAGGAGTGATTGAGGGGCGCGTCCGGCGCCGGGGCATCCGGTCCCGTACGGCCTCCAGGTAGGCGGCCCGTTCACGGTCGTGGGCCCGCTGCGCGCGCCGGGTCAGGGTCTCCGCCAGGCAGCCGAGGTGGATGCCCTGACGGCGCAGCGCGTTGAGGTCGCGCCGGGCGTCCGGCGCGCGGGACGCGAGGCTGTCGCCGAGGGGCACCGGCCCGAGCGCGGTCCGGACGACGGTCTCCGGAGAGACGACATGAGCGGTCCGCCAGCCCACGATGCCCCGCACCTGCGCCGGTGTCGACGTCTGCCAGGCGAGGCGGTGCGGCAGCGCACCGGCGGAGCGCAGGGCGCGCCAGCGCTCGCCGCCCAGCCGTCCGTCGAGACGGGCGTGGACCGCACGGGCGAGCGCGAGGCCCGCGCGTCCCGGTACCGGACGTCCCCCCGGCGCGCGAGCCAGCGCGTCGTCCACGGCCGCGTCGACCTCGCCCACCGCCACACACGGCACGCAGACCGAGCGGGCCGGGTCGCGGCCCGCGCGCACCGCGTCCTCCAGCCCGCTCAGGTGCGCGTCCAGCACCTCGGCGAACCGCTCCTCGGAACAGACCCGGGTCGCGGAGGTCCCCACGCCCTCCCGGGCGCAGACCCGCAGGACGTCGAGCCCGCTTCCGGTCGCCGCCACGTCGACGAGGAGGTTGCGCCGGCCCACGTCCGCGGCGAGTCCCAGGGCCTCCGAGGCGGAGCCGTCCGCGCCGTCGGTGCGCACCCAGCCGTCCAGACCGCCCGCCCTGGCGTGCACGGGGGCGAGCACCCGGCACGCCCAGCGGGCGTCGGTGCGCAGCAGTTCCCGCGCGACGCGCTCCGGCGCCCAGCCGCCCTCCGCCAGGGCGTCCACCTGCGGCTGGTACGAACTCCCGGCCCGGCGCAGTTCGTCCGTCATCGCACTGAGCGACAGCACCGCGCCGCTGACCAGGCCCCCGTGTACCCAGGCCCGCAGGGTGCCGTCGAGGAGGTGACGCCGGCTCACCCCGTCGAGCCAGAGCGCGACGCCCTCCGCGGACAGGGCCCGCAGCGCCCCGCCGTCGTGCGGGGCGCGGGGAAGGGCCCGGCCGGGATCGGACGGCTTCGGCGACATCGTTCCTCCCGTTCTCATCCGGCGCGGACCCGGGTCAGACGGGGTGCGAGCGACAGCGCCACGGAGTCGCCGTAGGCGGCGGCGATCCTGCCGAGGAGGCCGACGGCGTCGATCTCGTACTCCTGCGGTCCCTTGGCCTCCAGCACGAGGGTCGCGAGGCCGCAGCCCAGCGCGGCGGCGGCTTCCGGGCTCACGCCCCAGCCGACGGCGGCGAGGTAACCCGCCCGGAAGGCGTCACCGACGCCGGTGGGGTCGACGGCGTGACGGGCCGGCACGGCGGGGTGACGGACCGGAGGCTCCCCGGCCCGCTCGACGCGGACGCCCGCGCCGCCGAGGGTGGTGAGCCAGGTGCCGGTCCGGGTCAGCACCTCGTCGTGCGACCAGCCGGTGCGTTCCACGAGCAGGGCGGCCTCGTACTCGTTGGTGAACAAGTACGCGGCGCCGTCGACGAGTTCGCGTACCTCGCCGTCGGTGAGCCGGGCCAGTTGCTGTGAGGGGTCCGCGGCGAACGGGACGCCGCCCGCGCGGCACGCGCGGGTGTGGCGCAGCATGGCCTCGGGTGCGTCGGGGCCGATGTGCACGAGCCCGAAGGGGCCGTGCCGGCGCGCGAGTTCGAGAAGGTCGATGTCGGCGGCCTCCGCCATCGCCCCGGCGTAGAAGACGGCGATCTGGTTCTGGTCGGTGTCCGTGGTGCACATGAAGCGGGCCGTGTGCCGGGTGGCGGAGACGTGCACGGCGGCGGTGTCGACGCCGTGCTCCTTGAGCCGGACCTCGTGGTCCGCGAAGTCCGCGCCGACCGCCCCCACCAGCAGCGGGGTCCCGCCCAGCCGCCCCAGGCCCAGGGCGATGTTGGCCCCCACACCCCCGCGCCGCACCTCCAGATCGTCCACCAGGAAGGACAGTGATATGTGGTCGACCTCCTGGGCGAGGATCTGGTCCCGGAACCGGCCGGGGAACACGGCGAGGTGATCGGTGGCGATGGAACCGGTTACGGCGATGCGCACGGTGTGACTCCCGGGTCTGGGGCGGTGGACGGTTCGGCGCGGCGGGTCTCAGACGCCCGCCGCGGCTCGCAGGGCGTCGACGCGGTCGGTGCGCTCCCAGGTGAAGTCGGGCAGTTCACGGCCGAAGTGCCCGTAGGCCGCGGTCTGGGCGTAGATGGGCCGCAACAGGTCCAGGTCCCTGATGACGGCGGCCGGGCGCAGGTCGAAGACCTCCCTGATCGCCTTCTCGATGGCGCTCTGCGCGACGGTGGCGGTACCGAAGGTCTCCACGAACAGGCCGACGGGCTCCGCCTTGCCGATGGCGTAGGCGACCTGGACCTCGCACCGCCGGGCGAGCCGCGCCGCGACGACGTTCTTGGCGACCCAGCGCATGGCGTAGGCGGCGGAGCGGTCGACCTTGGAGGGGTCCTTGCCGGAGAAGGCGCCCCCGCCGTGGCGGGCGTATCCGCCGTAGGTGTCGATGATGATCTTCCGGCCGGTCAGTCCGGCGTCGCCCATCGGCCCGCCGACCTCGAACCGGCCCGTCGGGTTGACCAGCAGCCGGTACCCGTCCGTCGCCAGGGCGAGCCCGGACTCGGCGAGCTCCTTGAGGACGTGGTCCACCACATGGGTGCGGACATCGGGGGTCAGCAGCGTGTCGAGGTCCACGTCGGCGGCGTGCTGGGAGGAGACGACCACGGTGTCCAGCCGGACCGGGCGGCTTCCCTCGTACTCGATGGTGACCTGCGTCTTGCCGTCGGGGCGCAGGTAGGGGAGGGTGCCGTTCTTGCGGACCTCGGTGAGGCGGCGGGCGAGCCGGTGGGCGAGGTGGATGGGCAGCGGCATCAGCTCGGGCGTCTCGTCGGAGGCGTAGCCGAACATCAGGCCCTGGTCGCCGGCGCCCTGCCGGTCCAGATCGTGGTCGCCGCCCTCGATGCGGGACTCGTAGGCGGTGTCGACGCCCTGGGCGATGTCGGGGGACTGGGCGCCGATCGCGACCGACACCCCGCAGGACGCTCCGTCGAAGCCCTTGGTCGAGGAGTCGTAGCCGATCTCCAGCACCTTGTCCCGGACCAGTTGGGCGATCGGCGCGTAGGCGCTCGTGCTGACCTCGCCGGCCACGTGGACCAGGCCGGTGGTGAGCATCGTCTCCACGGCGACACGTGCCGTGGGGTCCTGGGCCAACAGGGCGTCGAGGATGGTGTCGCTGATCTGGTCGGCGATCTTGTCGGGGTGTCCCTCCGTGACCGACTCGGAGGTGAAGAGGCGACGGGACACGGTTTCCTGCCTTTCGCTCGTACGGGAATCGGAAGGGGGGCGGGATCAGGTGGGCGTCCCTCCAGGGGCGCCGGTCCGGGCCAGGTCGAGGCCCTTGGTCTCGGGAGCGGCACGCAGCGAGACCGCCGCACCGGACAGCGAGACCGCCGCGCCGCACAGCATCACCGCGCCCACGCCCCACGACGTCAGGGCGGACGGCACCAGGAAGGTGCCGACGGCAGCGCCGACGCGGCTGCACGCCGCGGCGAAACCGATGCCGGTGGCGCGGATCTCCGTCGGGAAGACCTCGCTCGGGTAGACCGCCTGGAGCGTGCTGCCGGCCGCGTGGCTCAGCGCGAAGGCGGCGAAGCAGACGGCGGTCAGCAGCGCCGGACCGCGCGGGACCAGGCCCAGCACCGCCAGAGCGCCGGTGGCCACGAAGAACGGGACCACGAGCAGCGGACGGCGGCCGACGCGGTCCAGCAGCAGTACACCGCAGAGACAGCCCAGCAGGAGGAAGACGTTGAGGACCACCTCCGTCGCGCCGCCGGTCGTCCCCAGCGAGGACAGCACCTGCGGCGCGAACGTGGAGATGGCGAAGAACGGGGTGACCTGGCACAGCCAGAAGGTGCTGGTGAAGAGGGCACGGCCGCGGTAGGCGGCGGAAAGCAGGCCGGGCCGGTTGAGGGAGGGCCGCGTGTCGTCCCCCAGTTCCGCGAGGGTGCAGCCGAGCCACCGGCGGCAGACGGCGTCCGCCTCACGGTGGCGCCCCCGGGCGGCGAGCCAGCGGGGCGACTCGGGGGTGCCGAGCCGGGCCAGCAGCACCACCACGGACGGGATCGCGCTGGTGGCGAGGACCCACCGCCAGACGTGCGGCCCCTCCAGGCCGGCCGCCATGGCCAGACCGGTCAGGGTGGCCAGCACATAGCCCACGTACCAGTAGGCGATGAGTGAGCCGAGCAGGCGCCCCCGGCGGTCGGGCGGCGCGAACTCCGCGACCAGAGCCCCGGCGATGGCGTAGTCGGCGCCGACCGCCATGCCCATCACCAGCCGGACCAGGAAGAGTTCGGTGCCCGAGCCGACGGTCAGCTGCAGGAGCGAGCCGAACACGAAGACCAGGAGGTCGACGAGGTACATGCGCTGACGGCCGACGCGGTCGGTGAGCCGGCCGAAGGCGAGGCCGCCGAGGAAGATGCCGAGCAGGGAGGACGCGCCGACCAGGCCGGTGGCGGTCGTGCCGAGTGCCAGGTCGTCACGGGCCAGCGGCAGCGCGGTGCCCACGACGCCGAGCACCCAGCCGTCGCAGACCTCGCCGCCGCCCGCGCACACGGCGATGCGGGTCTGGAAGCGGCGCACGGTCCGTGCGTCGGGGCGTACGGCGGCGGGCGCCGCGGACGTCGACGTGGTCACCGTCCCGCCACCAGGTCCAGCGAGAGCCGCAGGCCGCGCGGCGCGACGACGTCCAGCGCGCGGTCCTCCGCGAGCACCGCGGTCTGCAGGCTGCGCAACTTGTGGGACGGCTCGATGCCGAGTTCGCCGACCAGCCGGCGGTTGAGCCCCTGGTACACGTCGAGGGCCTGGGCGGTGCGGCCGGACCGGTAGAGGGCCAGCATGTACTGGGCGTGCAGGTTCTCGTGGGTGGGGAACCGGGAGACCAGGTCCCCCAGTTCGGAGATGAGCTGGTGGTGCATGCCCAGGCGCAGCTCCGCGTCCAGGCACTGCTCCAGGGCCGTCATCCGGATGCCCTCCAGGCGCGTGACGTGGGCCTGGAGATGTATGCCCATCTCCACGTCGGCCAGGGTCGCGCCGCGCCACAGCCGCAGGGCGCCGCGCAGCGCGTACGAGATCTCCCGCGCGTCGTCACCGGCCCGCGCGCCGCGCGCCTGGGCGAGCTGCTCGTCCAGGGTGTGCACGTCGAGGGCCCCGGCGGACAGGTTGAGGACATAGCCCTGGTGGTGGGTCTCCAGGACCCGCTTGGCGGCGTCGGTGGTCCCGATGCCCGGCAGCGCGGCCAGCGCCTGGCGGATGCGGAACACCCTTGTGTGCAGGCTCTGTACGGCGCTGCGCGGGGCGTCCTCCCCCCACAGCTCCTGCACGCAGGTGTTCAGCGTCACCAGGGAGCCCTCGTTCAGCACCAGCAGGGCGATGAGCTGCCGGGTCTTGGGGGCCGACGGCAATCGGTCCGTGCCCTGCCCGGAGGCTCCCGGGGGAGTCGCTGTGTCGAGGTCGGCGGTGAGCGGGCCGAGAACTCCGAACTTCATGCACGTTCCTCTCGTATGAAGGACGGGGGAGCCGCGGGAGGTCCCGCCTTCTTCACCGTAGGAACGTCACGCGCCGGCCGCGTACTGTGCACGGCCGGTCGGCCGGGACTCCGTCAATGCTGGCCGCTTCATGGCGGTCCGGGGTGATATCGGCCGCTCTGCGGGGCGGGTAGCGGAGCGTCAGCCGATCGTAAGGACCGGCTGCTGTGCTGAAGTCATGGAACAGCGACTGGTCATTTTCGACTGCGACGGCGTGCTGGTCGACAGCGAGACGCTCAGCGCCGAAGTCCTGCGCACCATGACCGCACCCGAACTGACACTCACCTCCGCCGAGGCGCTCACCCTGCTGCGCGGACGCAAGGTGGCCCTCTGGGTCCAGGAGCTCGGCGAACGCCTCGGACGCCCCCTGGGCGAGGAGTTCATCGCCGCGTTCCGCCGACGCACCCTGGACGCGTTCACGGACGGACTGCTGCCGGTACCCGGCGTGCACGAGCTGCTGGCCGGCCTGTCCCTGCCCTACTGCACCGCCTCCAGCGCCCCCCGGGAGAAGATCACCCACACCCTGTCCGTCACGGGCCTGCTGCCCTACTTCGAGGGCCGCGTCTTCAGCGCCTACGAGGTGGGCTCCTGGAAACCGGAGCCGGACCTCTTCCTGCACGCCGCGCACCACCTCGGCACCCCGGCACACCACTGCGCCGTGGTGGAGGACTCCCTGGTCGGCGTGCAGGCGGCGGTCTCCGCCCGGATGACCGTCTTCGGCTACGCCCCGCCCGGCAGCGGCACCGCCGCCGAGCTGGCCGGGGCCGGGGCGACCGTCTTCACCTCCATGGCGCGGCTGCCCGCCCTGCTCGGACACCGGCTCGCCCCGACACCGCCGGCCCCCGCCGCCTGAGGCCCGCCCGCCGGGCGGTGCGGACCCGCTCACCGTGCCCGTCAGCTTCCCCGCGGGGAAGCGGATCGGAAGGTACTGCTCACGATGTCGATCGTCCTAGAAGAGATACAGCGTCTCAGCCCGGCCGCCGAGATCTGGTGGGACTCCTCGCCGCTGGACTTCGGCGGCTGGCGGGACCGGTTCCTCGCCGGCGCCCCGGACCGGGCGTCCCGCGAACGCTGGGAAGGCCAGCTGCACACCTTCCTGTGTCCCGACGACCCCGACGTCTCGCTCGTGCGCGGCGTCACCACCAACCCCTCGCTCGTCGCGCGGAGCGTGCTGGCCACCCCCCGGCCGTGGGAGGAGTGGATCGACCGGACGGTGCGCGACCAGCCGCTGCCCGACCTCGACCACACCTTCCACCTGGTCTACGAGGAGGCGCTGCGCCGCGCGGCCCGCGCCATGCGCCCCATGTGGGAGGCGACCGGCGGCCGTTACGGATGGGTCTCCGGGCAGCTCGACCCGCGCCTGATGTTCCACGCCGGGGCCATGACCGAACAGGGCCTGAGGATCGCGCGGATCGCGCCCAACCTGATGGTGAAGGTGCCCGGCTCGGCCGCCGGCTACCAGACCATCCGGACCCTGGTCGGCCACGGCATCTCCGTCAACAACACGCTCTCCTACACCGTCCCGCAGTTCCTCGCCTGCGTCGACGCCGTGAACGGCGGACTGCGGGACGCGGCGCGCCGCGGCGTGGACACCACCCGCTGGCGCGCGGTCTTCACGCACATGATCGGCCGGTTCGGCGCCAACACCGACCTGCTCCACGAGGCGGCGGCCCGCGACGTCGAACTGACGGCCACGGACCTGCGCTGGGGCGAGATCGCCGTCCTCAAACGCATCCACCGGCTCATCGCCGAGCACGGCCACCCGGTCAAGCCGCTGCTCTCCAGCCTGGAGGCCGACGACCCGGCCCAGGGCTTCGGCGGCCTCAGCATGCACCTGGAGCACAGCGCCGGCGGCTCCGTCGCCTACACCTGCAAGCCGCAGTTCGTCGCGGACGTCGTACGGCGCGAGGCGGAGCTGCCCCGCCTGGACGCCGAGGCGATCCACGCCGACGTGCCCGAGCAGGTCATGGACAAGCTGATGTGGCTGCCCTCCTTCCAGCGCGGCTACCTCACCGACGGCATGTCCAGCGACCAGTTCGCGCACTACGGCGCGTTCACCGCCACCTACGCCGAGGTCCTCGGCAACACCCGGCGCCTGCTGGACTTCGTCGCCCGCCGCTTCCAGGCCCTCTCCAGCCGGGCCCGCCCGCTCAGCCTGTCCGGCCACCCCCGGTGACCGCGCGCCCGGCGCCGTCCCGTCCACGTCTGTCCAGGAGGCAGGAGCCCGTGCACCCGTCGATCGCACTGTGGAGCCACCCGCGCTCCCTGTCCACGGCCGTCGAACGCTCCTTCATCGAACGCGGCGACTTCACCGTCTTCCACGAGGAGTTCGCCTACGTCTTCTTCATGCACGAGGAGCGGGCCGCCATCCCGCACAAGAACCCGCAGGACGGCCACCCGCTCACCTATCCGGACGTGCGGCGGATGATGGAGGACGCGCGCGCCGAACGCCCCGTGTTCCACAAGGACTTCCCCTACCACTGCCTCGACCACCTGCTCGCCGACCCCGCGTACCTGCGCGGCCAGACGCACACCTTCCTGGTGCGCGACCCGGAGGAGGCCGTGCTCTCGCACGCCACCGTCCACCCCGGGGTCACCCGTGAGGTCCTCGGCTACGAGCCGCTGGCCCGGCTCTTCGACGCGGTGCGCGAACTGACCGGCGAGACCCCGGTCGTCATCAACGCCGCGGACCTCGCCGCCGACCCCGAGGGCACCCTCGCCGCCTACTGCGCGGCCATCGGCGTGCCCTTCCGGCCCGAGGCCCTGCGCTGGTCCAGCGGAGAACGCGGCGAGTGGGCCACCTGGAGCGGCTGGCACACCGACGTCGCGGCCAGCACCGGCATCGGCGCCCCCGCCCGCAAGTACCGCGTGAGCTACGAGGAAGCGCCCCACCTGCGCGAGTTCGTCCAGTACTGCAAGCCGTTCTACGACCACATCGACCAGTACCGGCTCCAGCCGGAGAAGGAGACCGTGGCATGACGACCGACGCCCTCACCCCCGAGACCCGCACGATCATCGTCACCGGCGGCGCGAGCGGTGTCGGCAAGGCCCTCGTGGCCCGCCTGCTCGACGCCGGGCACACCGTGGTGACCTGCGACATAGACGAGGCCGGCCTGAAGGACCTGGCCGCCGAACACGCCGGCCGCCCGCTGGAGACGCACGTACGGGACGTGGCCTCGCACGAGGACTGCGACGCCTTCATGGACGACGTCATCGCCGCCCACCCCGAGGTGGACGGCCTGGTCAACAACGCCGGTCTCTACCTCGGGCAGCCCGTGTGGGAGTACGACGACGCCACCATCGAGCGGGTCATCGCGGTCAACGTCAAGGGACCCGTCTGGCTCTCCCGCCGCTTCGCCGGCCATCTGCTGCCCGAGAAGCGGCGCGGCTCCATCGTCAACCTGGCCTCCGTCGCGGGCGAGGTCGGCAGCTCCGACGCCCTGTACGGCACCGTCAAGGCCGGGGTCATCGGCCTGACCAAGTCCAACGCCATGAACTTCGCCCCGTACATCCGGGTCAACGTGGTCTCGCCCGGCCTCATCGTCGACACGGCCATCGCGGACCGCATACCCGACTACCGCTACGCCGAGTACAAGCGCCAGGAGCAGCTCGACGGCGACATCCGCCCCGAGTACGTCGCCGACGTCTGCGTCTACCTGCTCTCCGACGCCTCGCGCACCCTCACCGGCGCGCTCCTGCGCTCCGACAACGGCTGCTACCCCCGCTGACCGGCCCCCCAAGGGCCAAGGAAGGAGACACCGTGACGACCAAGCCCCTCATCATGCTCGTCGGCGTGGGCGACCTGTCGGCGAGGGTCCTCAACATGCTGCTGGCCGACCCCGCCACCGACCGCGTGGTGCTCGCCGGCCGCGACCCCGAGGCGCTGCGCCGGCGGGCCAACCTGGCCCGCTTCACCGCCACCAACATCAGCCGGCCGCCCACGCCCCCGCAGGCCGTCGCCCTGGACCTGTGGGACGTGGACGCGACGAGCGCCACCCTCGCCGAGGTACGCCCCGACATCATCGTCATGGGCGCCTCCCTCCAGTCCTGGCGGGTGATCACCCAGCTGCCGGGGCCGGTCTTCGAGGAGCTGGACGAGGCCCAGTTCGGCCCCTGGCTGCCGATGCACCTCACCCTCAACCACCTCCTGATGCGCGCGGTGCACGCCTCGGGCACCGGCGCCAAGGTCGTCAACGCGGCCTTCCCCGACGCCGTGGGCCCCGTGCTCCAGCGGGTGGGACTCGCCCCGACGGTGGGTGCCGGCAACGTCGCCAACATCGTGCCGGCCCTCACGCACGGCGCCGCCATGCTGCTCGACGCCGACCCCGGCGACGTGGAGGTGCGGCTCACCAGCCAGCACTACTTCAGCCACTACGTGCCCCGCTTCGGCGACGCCGGCCGGGGCGCCTACGACCTGGACGTCCGGCTGACCGGCGGCGCGGCCCAGCCCATCGACCACGGCGAGCTGTTCCGCCTGCTGGACGGCCCGCTCAAGCGGATCGGCGGCATCGAGGGCCAGCTCCTCACCGCCTCCTCCGTGGTGCGCGTCGTGCACGGCCTGGCCACCGACAGCGGCGTACGCGCCCACGCCCCGGCCCCCGGCGGACTTCCCGGCGGCTACCCGGTGCGGGTGTACCGGCACGGCGCCGTCCTCGACCTGCCCGCCCACCTCGACGAGGCCACCGCCGTCGCCCTCAACGAGGACTGCCAGCGCGCCGACGGCATCGACCGGATCGACGACGACGGGACCGTGCACTTCGCCGAGCGCGAGATGGCCGTCATGCGACGCCTGCTCGGCTACGACTGCCCCAGCATGAAGCTCGACGAGTCCGCCGAATGGGCGCGTGAACTCGGCGCGAAATACGCCGCGTTCGCCGCCCGGCACGGCGTCTGACGCCCCCGCCCCGAGCCCGGACCCGACCCCGCCCCTGGAGACATCCCATGACCACAGCACGGACGATCCACCCGGTTCAGGAGGGCGCCGCACAGTACGGCGCGTCCCTCGTCGACCGCTGGGACGACCTCATCGACTGGAACCGGCGCCGCGACGGCGAACAGGGCTTCTTCGTCGAGATCCTGGGCGGCGCCGAGGCCCACCGCGTCCTCGACACGGCCGCGGGCACCGGCTACCACTCGGTGATGCTCGCCGCCCACGGCTTCGACGTGACCGCCGTCGACGGCAGCGCGGCGATGGTCGAGCGGACCCGGCGCAACGCCGCCGCCCACGGCCACGACTTCCCCGTGCTGTGCTCCGACTGGCGCGAGCTGTCCGGACGCCTGGAGGGCACCTACGACGCGGTGGTCTGCCTGGGCAGCTCCTTCCCGCACCTGTTCGACGAGGAGGACCGCAGGGCCGTGCTCGCCCAGTTCTACGCGGCCCTGAAGCCCGGCGGGATCTTCATCGTCGACCACCGCAACTTCGACTCCGTGCGCCGGCAGCGCTACACGAGCAGCGGCAACTACTACTACTGCGGCAGCGGCGTCAGCGTCTCGGTCGACCACGCCGACGACCGGCTGTGCCGCTTCCGCTACGACTTCCCCGACGGCGACGTGCACCACCTGGAGGTCTACCCGATCCTCTCGGCCGAACTGGACGGTCTGCTGCGCGACACCGGCTTCGAATCGGTCCAGGACTTCGGCGACTTCAAGCAGGACTTCGACCTCGACGAGGCCGACTTCCTGATCCACGTCGCCCGCAAGGCGTGACAAGGCGTAAGGAGAACGACGTGACGAGCACCGTCACCGAACCACGGCGGCGGCCGGAGCGGAACCGCACCGTCGCCGCGTTCGTCATCACCATCCTGCTCACCAGCTTCGTGGCCGCGACCTACGGCTTCGGGTTCTACCTGTTCGCGCAGATCGTCACCGACATGCGCGAGGACCTTGGCTTCGGCTACACCGTGGTCGGCACGGTCACCGCCGCCGGCCAGCTGGGCTTCCTCGCGTTCGCGCTGCTGGGCACCTGGGTGTCGACCCGGCTCGGCGGAGGCACCGTCACCATCGGCTCGGCCGTGCTGTGCGGACTCTGCCTCGTCCTCATCCCGATGACGGACAGCATCGTGCTCATCGGCGTCCTGCTGACCGTCCTCGGCGGCACGGCCGCCTCCGTGTACGTCCCGCTGGTGGAGATCGTCGGCCGGGTCGTCGACTACCGGCACCGCGGCAAGGTGCTCGGGCTGATCTCCAGCGGCACCAGCTACGGCGTCTTCGTCAACAGCCTCCTCGTGCCGTCCTTCGTCGGCTCCGGCAACTGGCGCGGCCTGTGGTACTGCGTGGGCCTGGGCACCCTGGCCGTCACGGCGGTCGCCGCCTACGCCTTCAAGCGGTACGGCCTGTTCTACAGCCCCGCCGAGAACCAGGCCGACAATCAGGCCGAGGACCAGGCAGCGGAACACGAGGACGCCGCAGCCGACACCACCAGCGCGCGGGCCGGCTGGCGCATGGTGCTGGTCCGCTGGGTGGTCATCGTCTGGATCATCAAGTTCCTCAACGGGTTCGCCTGCATGCCGTTCCAGAACTACCTCTCGCCCTACCTGCGCGAAGGACTCGGCTTCGACATCCACTTCGCCGCCCAGGTCTGGGGCACCATCGCCGTCATCGGCATGGGCGCCGGGTTCGCCGTCGGCTGGCTCTCCGACCGCATCGGCGTACGCCGCTCGATGCTGCTCTGCTACGGCATGTTCTTCACCTCGGCGCTGCTGCTCGTCCTGGCCCCCGTCGGGTACGTGCCCATGGTCTCCGGCGTCCTCTTCGCGCTGGCCTTCTACCCGATCTACGGACTGGTGCCGGCCTATGTGTCCAAGTCCGCCTCCGGGGCCGCCGCCACCGTGATCTTCGGGGTCACCAACGTCACCCAGGGCCTGGGCGGCATCGTCGGCAACTACACCGCCGGATTCCTGAAGAACGTCACCGGCGACTTCATGTGGTACTACGCCGTGATCGCGGCGGCCACCGTCGTGCTGGGCGCCCTCGTGCTGCAACTGCCCCACGAGGGCTCCGCCGCGAGCTTCGTCGGCCGCCGCGCCCCGAGGTCCGTATCCGACAAGGAAACCAGCCATGCCTGACACCCTGTCCGCGACCCCCGACATCCCGCCCGCCCCCGGCCATCGCACCAGCCACGGCTACTGCGCCTGCTGGCCCGGCGCGACCGTGTGGCTGACCGGCCTGCCCAGCGCGGGCAAGACCACCATCGCCCACGAGCTGGCCGGACGGCTGCGCGGCTCCGGACGCCGGGTGGAGGTGCTCGACGGGGACGAGATCCGCTCCTTCCTCTCCGCCGGCCTCGGCTTCTCCCGCGCCGACCGCGACACCAACGTCCAGCGCATCGGGCTGGTCGCCGAGACCCTGGCGCGCAACGGCATCGTCGCCCTGGTCCCCGTCATCGCCCCCTACGCCGACAGCCGGGACCGGGTCCGCGCACGCCATCAGCGTTCCGGCACCGCCTATCTGGAGGTCCATGTGGCGACCCCGGTCGAGGTGTGCGCCGAACGGGACGTGAAGGGTCTGTACGCCCGGCAGGCCGCGGGCGAGCTGACCGGCCTGACCGGGGTGGACGACCCCTACGAGACACCGGCCGGCCCCGACCTGCGCATCGAGTCGCACACCCAGACCGTGCCGGAGTCGGCGGCCTCCCTCCACACGCTGCTCCAGGAAAGGGGACTGGCATGACACAGGCCGCGACCCGCAGCACGGCCCAGGAGACCCCGTACGCCCTGTCGCATCTGGACGCGCTGGAGTCCGAGGCGGTGCACATCTTCCGTGAGGTGGCGGGGGAGTTCGAGAACCCGGTGATCCTGTTCTCCGGGGGCAA
>NZ_JBEYXQ010000021.1:0-102595 GCF_040645115.1 Streptomyces sp. NPDC046860
GGCTTCAAGGTCGACGTCCAGCCGATCGGCGACGTCTCCTGGGTCGAGATCGACAACCACGACGACCTCGCTCGGGGACGGGAGATCGCGTGCCGGTACTGACGAGGCTCATTCCCTCGCCGGTCGTCGTGGACATCCGCCCGGGTGCCCTCGCCGACCTGGCCGCCGTGCTCGCCGACGAGCGCATCTCTCCTTCCGGCCGGCTGGCCGTCGCGGTCAGCGGCGGCTCCGGCGCCAGGCTGAAGGAGCGGGTCGCGCCGCAGCTGCCGGGTGCCACCTGGTACGAGGTCGGCGGCGGCACGCTGGACGACGCCGTACGGCTCGCCGACGACATCCGCGGCGGTCACTTCGACGCGCTCGTGGGCCTCGGCGGCGGCAAGATCATCGACTGCGCCAAGTACGCCGCGGCGCGGGTCGGCCTGCCCCTGGTCGCCGTGCCGACGAACCTCGCGCACGACGGCCTGTGCTCGCCGGTCGCCACGCTGGACAACGACGCGGGCCGGGGCTCCTACGGTGTGCCCAACCCGATCGCCGTCCTGATCGACCTCGACGTCATCCGCGCCGCCCCGGCACGCTTCGTGCGCGCGGGCATCGGCGACGCGGTGTCCAACGTCTCGGCCATCGCGGACTGGGAGCTGGCCAACCGGGTCAACGGCGAGAAGATCGACGGTCTCGCCGCCGCCATGGCCCGCCAGGCCGGCGAGGCGGTGCTCCGCCACCCCGGCGGGATCGCGGACAACGACTTCCTCCAGGTCCTCGCCGAGGCCCTGGTGCTGTCCGGCATCGCCATGTCGGTGTCCGGTGACTCGCGGCCGTCCTCGGGCGCCTGCCACGAGATCAACCACGCGTTCGACCTGCTCTTCCCGCAGCGCGCGGCCAGCCACGGCGAGCAGTGCGGCCTCGGCGCCGCCTTCGCCATGTACCTGCGCGGTGCGCACGAGGAGTCGGCGCACATGGCCGACGTGCTGCGCCGCCACGGACTGCCCGTGCGGCCGGAGGACATCGGCTTCACCGCGGACGAGTTCGTCCGCGTGGTGGAGTTCGCGCCGGAGACCCGGCCGGGCCGCTACACGATCCTCGAACATCTCGCCCTCGAGACTGACCAGATCAAGGACATCTACGCCGACTATGTCAAGGCCATCGGTAGCTGAACTCCGCCCGGTCGTCCACCCCGCCGGGGTGAAGGACCGGCGCAGCGGTGAGCACTGGGCGGGACGCCTCTACATGCGAGAGGTGTCCCTGCGCATCGACCGCTACCTGGTGAACACCAGGATCACGCCCAACCAGCTCACGTACCTGATGACCGTCTGCGGTGTGCTCGCGGCCCCGGCCCTGCTGGTGCCGGGGATCACGGGCGCCGTGCTCGGCATCGTCGCCACGCAGCTGTACCTGCTGCTGGACTGCGTGGACGGTGAGATCGCCCGCTGGCGCAAGCAGTACTCGCTGGGCGGCGTCTACCTCGACCGGGTCGGCGCCTACCTCACCGACGCCGCCGTGCTGGTCGGCCTCGGGCTGCGCGCCGCCGACCTGTTCGGCAGCGGCCGTATCGACTGGCTCTGGGCGTTCCTCGGTACCCTCGCGGCGCTCGGCGCCATCCTGATCAAGGCGGAGACCGACCTCGTCGGCGTCGCCCGGCACCAGGCCGGGATGCCGCCGGTGCAGGAGTCGGCCGCCGAGCCGCGCTCCTCGGGGATGGCGCTGGCCCGGCGGGCCGCCGCCGCCCTCAAGTTCCACCGGCTCATCCTCGGCATCGAGGCGTCGCTGCTGATCCTGGTGCTGGCCATCGCGGACCAGGTCCGCGGCGACCTGTTCTTCACCCGGCTCGGCACCGCCGTGCTGGCCGGTATCGCCCTGTTGCAGACCCTGCTGCACCTGGTGTCCATTCTCGTGTCGAGCAGGCTGAGGTGAACGGCATGAAGGTCGGCGCGGTCATCATCACCATGGGCAACCGCCCCGAGGAGCTGCGGGCGCTCATCGACTCCGTCGCCAAGCAGGACGGCGACAAGGTCTCGGTGGTCGTCGTCGGCAACGGCTCGCCCGTGCCCGAGGTGCCCGAGGGCGTGCGCACCGTCGAGCTGCCCGAGAACCTGGGCATCCCCGGCGGCCGCAACGTCGGCATCGAGGCGTTCGGACCCGGCGGGAGCGACGTCGACGTCCTGCTCTTCCTGGACGACGACGGCCTGCTCGCCCGGCAGGACACCGCCGAGCTGTGCCGGGCCGCGTTCGCCGCGGACCCGGAGCTGGGCATCATCAGCTTCCGCATCGCGGACCCGGAGACCGGTGAGACCCAGCGCCGGCACGTGCCCCGGCTGCGCGCCTCGGACCCGATGCGCTCCTCCAGGGTCACGACCTTCCTCGGCGGCGCCAACGCCGTCCGCACGAAGGTGCTCGGCGAGGTCGGCGGCCTGCCGGACGAGTTCTTCTACGCCCACGAGGAGACCGACCTCGCCTGGCGTGCCCTCGACGCGGGCTGGATGATCGACTACCGGTCGGACATGGTCCTGTACCACCCGACGACCGCGCCCTCCCGGCACGCGGTGTACCACCGCATGGTGGCCCGCAACCGGGTCTGGCTGGCCCGCCGCAACCTCCCCCTGCCGCTGGTCCCGGTCTACCTGGGCGTCTGGCTGCTGCTCACCCTGGCCCGCCGCCCCTCCGGACCGGCGCTGAAGGCGTGGCTCGGCGGCTTCAAGGAGGGCTGGACCGCCCCCTGCGGTCCCCGCCGTCCGATGCGCTGGCGTACGGTGTGGCGGCTGACCCGGCTGGGCCGTCCCCCGGTGATCTGAGAAGCTCGACGGGGCGGGGCACGTGTCCCGGCGCAGTGAAGTACACGACGCACTCGAAGACGAAAGTTTCCACCTGTGAGTGAGAGAACCCATGACGGCGGTGTCGCGGTGACCGCGCCACCGTCGCCCGACGAGGGACTGCCCGCGGCTGACCTCGCGGCCAAGTACGGGCTCGCCGTGAGCGGCGCCCGCCCCTCGCTCGTGGAGTACGTCCGGCAGCTGTGGAACCGGCGCCACTTCATCCTGGCCTTCTCCCAGGCGAAGCTCACCGCGCAGTACAGCCAGGCCAAGCTGGGCCAGCTCTGGCAGGTGGCCACGCCGCTGCTCAACGCGGCCGTGTACTACGCGATCTTCGGCCTGATCCTGAAGGCCAGCCGGGGCATGTCGCACGACGTGTACGTGCCGTTCCTGGTCACCGGCGTGTTCGTGTTCACCTTCACGCAGAGCTCGCTGATGTCGGGCGTCCGCGCGATCTCCGGCAACCTGGGCCTGGTGCGCGCCCTGCACTTCCCGCGGGCCGCGCTGCCGATCTCCTTCTCGCTCCAGCAGCTCCAGCAGCTGCTGTTCTCCATGATCGTCGTGTTCGTGGTGGCGATCGGGTTCGGCAACTATCCGCGGCTGTCCTGGCTGCTGATCGTGCCGGTGCTGGTGCTCCAGTTCATGTTCAACACCGGGCTCGCGATGATCGTGGCCCGCATGGGCGCCAAGACGCCCGACCTGGCCCAGCTCATGCCGTTCATCCTGCGGACCTGGATGTACGCCTCCGGCGTGATGTTCTCCATCAGCAACATGCTGGCGGGCAGGCCCGAGTGGATCGTCCGGGTGCTCCAGGCCAACCCGGCGGCCGTCTACATGGACCTGATGAGGTTCGCGCTGATCGACGACTACGACGCCTCGAACCTGCCCCCGCACGTGTGGGCGCTGGCCCTGGGCTGGGCCGTGGTGATCTGCGTCGGCGGCTTCGTGTACTTCTGGAAGGCTGAGGAGCGTTACGGCCGTGGCTGAGCAGAACACCGCTGACCGCCGTCCGACCGTCATCGCGGACGAGCTGCACATCGTCTACCGGGTCAACGGCGCCAAGACGGGCAAGGGCAGCGCCACCGCCGCGCTGAGCCGCATCGTCAAGCGCGGCGAGCAGCGGGGCGTGCGCAAGGTGCACGCCGTGCGCGGGGTGTCCTTCACCGCCTACCGGGGCGAGGCCATCGGCCTCATCGGCTCCAACGGCTCGGGCAAGTCCACCCTGCTGCGGGCCATCGCCGGCCTGCTCCCGGCGGAGAAGGGCAAGGTCTACACCGACGGCCAGCCCTCGCTGCTGGGCGTCAACGCGGCCCTGATGAGCGACCTGACCGGTGAGCGCAACGTCATCCTGGGCGGTCTCGCCATGGGGATGTCCCGCGAGCAGATCAAGGAGCGCTACCAGGGGATCGTCGACTTCTCGGGGATCAACGAGAAGGGCGACTTCATCACCCTGCCGATGCGCACCTACTCCTCCGGCATGTCGGCCCGCCTGCGGTTCTCCATCGCCGCCGCCAAGGACCACGACGTCCTCATGATCGACGAGGCGCTGGCCACCGGCGACCGGGCCTTCCAGAAGCGCTCCGAGGAGCGCATCCGGGAACTGCGCAAGGAGGCCGGCACGGTCTTCCTGGTGAGCCACAACAACAAGTCCATCCGCGACACCTGCAACCGTGTCCTGTGGCTGGAGCGCGGCGAACTCCGCATGGACGGGCCCACCGAAGAGGTCCTCAAGGAGTACGAGAAGTTCACGGGCAAGTAGCCCGCAGGACGGCCGTGGGCCCTGCCGGACCGCTCCGGCGGGGCCCCACGTCTGCAAAGGATGCGTCAACTCCGGTGACGCAGCGGAATCTTGGCGCCGATCGGTGTGTTCTCGTGGTGCGCCGGACACCCCGACGGACCATGTCGCGTTGTACAACGTAAACTGTATCGGTGCCGGAAACCGGCAATCGGGGCGATAATGCGCGACACCCTCCGCCGGGACGCCCCCCGGAGGGTCGGCGGCGTGTCCGAAATAGTGTGTATCGGGTCGGCAGTGTAGAACGGGAGATGTGACGGCAATGGCTACGGAAACTCCCCAGCTCAACGTGAGCCGCGCCGTCCTTGGACCGGGCAGCGCGCAGTGACGGGAACCGACACGGCGACGGCACTGGAACGCGCCACGCTGGACAAGGCCGCGCGCGAGAACTTCCCCGTGGCCCCCTTCTTCCTGCCCCGGGCCTGGCGCACCGACCTCATGGCCGTCTACGGCTTCGCCCGCCTGGTCGACGACATCGGTGACGGCGACCTCGCCCCCGGCGGCGCCGACCTGCGCGCCCTCGGCGTCCCCGCCGAGCGGTCCGAGGACCGCCTCGCCGCCCTCGACGCCTTCGAGACCGACCTGCGCCGCGTCTTCGACGGCACCCCGCACCACCCCCTGCTGCGCCGCCTGCAGCCCACCGTGCGCCGCCGCGGCCTCACCCCCGAGCCCTTCCTCGGACTGATCGCCGCCAACCGCAAGGACCAGCTCGTCTCCCGGTACGAGACCTACGACGACCTGCGCGCCTACTGCGAACTCTCCGCCAACCCGGTCGGCCGCCTCGTGCTCGCCGTCACCGGCACCGCGACGCCCGAGCGCGTCCGCCGCTCCGACGCGATCTGCACCGCGCTGCAGATCGTCGAGCACCTCCAGGACGTGGCCGAGGACCTCGGCCGCGACCGCATCTACCTGCCCGCCCAGGACATGAAGCGTTTCCATGTCCAGGAGTCCGACCTCGCCGCGCCGAGCGCCGGCGCGTCCGTACGCGCCCTGGTCGCGTTCGAATGCCTGCGCGCGAGCGATCTGCTGAATGAGGGCGCCCCCCTCGTGGGTAGCGTCCACGGCAGGCTGAAGCTGTTGCTCGCGGGGTTCGTGGCAGGCGGAAGGGCGGCGGTCCAGGCGATCGCCGCCGCCGATCACGACGTACTTCCCGGCCCGCCCAGACCCGGCAAGCTCCGGCTGCTGCGCGAGGCGGGCACGACTCTGCGAGGAGAGGGGTGATCCGGTCCGTGGAGGCTTCGCACGCCCTGTCCGCACCGGTACTCGCCGCCTATCGCTATTGCGAGACGGTCACCGGGCAGCAGGCCCGCAACTTCGCCTACGGCATCCGGCTGCTGCCGACGCCCGAGCGCCGCGCCATGTCGGCGCTCTACGCCTTCTCCCGGCGCGTCGACGACATCGGCGACGGCGAGCTGCCCGGCGACGTCAAGGTGGAACGGCTGGAGGACACCAGGACGCTGCTCGGCCGCGTCCAGGCGGGCGCGGTCGAGGAGGACGACACCGACCCGGTGGCCGTCGCCCTCAGCCACGCCGCCGGTGTGTTCCCGATCCCGCTCGGCGGCCTGGACGAGCTGATCGACGGCGTCCAGATGGACCTGCGCGGCGCGACCTACGAGACCTGGGACGACCTCAAGGTCTACTGCCGCTGCGTGGCCGGCGCCATCGGCCGCCTCTCGCTCGGCGTCTTCGGCACCGAACCCGGCGCACGCGGCGCCGAACGCGCCCCCGAGTACGCCGACACGCTCGGGCTCGCCCTGCAGCTCACCAACATCCTCCGGGACGTCCGCGAGGACGCCGAGGGCGGCCGTACCTACCTGCCCGCCGACGACCTGGCCAAGTTCGGCTGCTCGGCCGGGTTCGCCGGCCCCACCCCGCCCGAGGGCTCCGACTTCGCGGGCCTCGTCCACTTCGAGGTCCGCCGCGCCCGCGCCCTGTTCGCCGAGGGCTACCGGCTGCTGCCCATGCTGGACCGCCGCAGCGGTGCCTGCGTCGCCGCCATGGCCGGCATCTACCGCCGCCTGCTCGACCGCATCGAGCGCGACCCCGAGGCCGTGCTGCGCGGCCGGGTCTCGCTGCCCGGCCGGGAGAAGGCGTACGTGGCCGTGCGCGGCCTGTCCGGCTTCGACAGCCGGCACGTGTCCCGGCAGGCCCTCAGGAGGCGTGCCTGATGGCGGCGGGGTGCCGGCAGGCGGCTCCGGCGCGCCGGGCAACCCGCGGCCCCGGCGTGGCGTCCCTGACTGCGACGGCCGACCGTGCACGGTTCAACCAGCACGCGCGGCACGCACGGAAGGACGCGAGATGAGCGAGGCACCCCGCCCCGCACGGGCGCACTCCGAACCGTTCGCCCCGGCCCGCCCCGGCCGGGACGCCGTCGTGGTCGGCGGCGGCCTCGCCGGCGTCACCGCGGCCCTCGCGCTCGCCGACGCGGGCGTGCGCGTCACCCTGCTCGAAGGCCGGCCGAGGCTCGGCGGGCTCGCCTTCTCCTTTCAGCGCGGCGAGCTGACCGTGGACAACGGCCAGCACGTCTACCTGCGCTGCTGCACCGCCTACCGCTGGTTCCTCGACCGGATCGAGGGCACCGCGCTGGCCCCGCTCCAGGACCGGCTCGACGTGCCCGTGGTCGACGCCGCCAGGCCCGAGGGCCGGCGGCTCGGCAGGCTGCGGCGCGACCCGCTGCCCGTCCCCCTCCACCTCGGGCGCAGCCTGGCCGCCTACCCCCACCTCTCGCTCGCCGAGCGCGCCTCGGTCGGGCGGGCCGCGCTCGCGCTCAAGGGGCTCGACCCCACCGACCCGGCCCTGGACGGCGAGGACTTCGGCTCGTGGCTGGCCCGGCACGGCCAGTCGGCGCGCGCCGTCGAGGCCCTGTGGGACCTCGTCGGGGTCGCGACCCTCAACGCGGTCGCGGGCGACGCCTCCCTCGGCCTTGCCGCGATGGTGTTCAGGACCGGACTGCTCTCCGAGCCGGGCGCGGCCGACATCGGCTGGGCACACGTCCCGCTGGGCGACCTGCACGACCGGCTCGCCCGCAAGGCCCTCGACTCCGCGGGCGTCCGCACCGAGGTCCGTACCCGCGTCACCTCCGTCTCCCGCGGCGACGACGGCCGCTTCCGCGTCCAGGTCCCCGGCGAGACCATCGAGACCGACGCCGTCGTCCTCGCCGTGCCCCAGCGCGAGACGCACGGCCTGCTGCCGGAGGGGGCCCTCGACGACCCCGCCCGGCTGCTGCGCATCGGCACCGCGCCGATCCTCAACGTGCACGTCGTCTACGACCGCCCGGTGCTCGCCCGGCCCTTCTTCGCCGCGCTCGGCACCCCCGTGCAGTGGGTCTTCGACCGCACCGCCGCCTCCGGGCTGCGCGAGGGCCAGTACCTGGCGCTGTCCCAGTCGGCCGCGAGCGACGAGATCGACACCCCCGTCGCCGATCTGCGGGCGCGCTACCTGCCCGAACTGCGACGGCTGATCCCCGGTGCCCGCGCCGCCGAGGTGCGGGACTTCTTCGTCACCCGCGAGCGCACCGCGACGTTCGCCCCCGCCCCCGGCGTCGGGCGGCTGCGCCCCGGCGCCCGCACCAAGGTTCCCGGCCTGTACCTGGCCGGGGCGTGGACCGCCACCGGGTGGCCCGCGACCATGGAGAGCGCGGTCCGCAGCGGCGTGAGCGCGGCCGACGCCGCCCTCGACTCCCTGGGCCGCCCCCGCCCCCGCCACCTCTTCCAGTTCGAGGAGGCGGCGTGATGCTCGATCAGCACAGCCCGGAGGGGCCCCGCACCCCCGGTACCGCAACAAGAGGAGAGACTGTGCCCACTGTGCCGCCCCCGGCCTCGACAGCCGCCGACGCGGTGGACGTGACCGCACTGCTGGAGCGCGGCCGGACCCTGGCCACTCCGGTTCTGCGCGCCGCCGTCGACCGGCTGGCGCCCCCCATGGACACGGTCGCCGCCTACCACTTCGGCTGGATCGACGCCGCCGGCAACCCGGCCGCCGGTGACGGCGGCAAGGCCGTGCGCCCCGCCCTCGCCGTGCTCTCCGCCGAGGTCACCGGCGCCGCCCCAGAGGTCGGCGTGCCGGGCGCGGTCGCCGTCGAGCTGGTCCACAACTTCTCGCTGCTGCACGACGACCTGATGGACGGCGACGAGCAGCGCCGCCACCGCGACACCGTCTGGAAGGTGCACGGCCCCGCCCAGGCCATCCTGGTCGGCGACGCCCTCTTCGCCCTCGGCAACGAACTCCTGCTGGAGCTCGGCACCGTCGAGGCCGGCCGCGCCACCCGCCGCCTGACCACCGCCACCCGCGCCCTGATCGACGGCCAGGCCCAGGACATCTCCTACGAGCACCGCGACCGCGTCAGCGTCGAGGAGTGCCTGGAGATGGAGGGCAACAAGACCGGCGCCCTGCTGGCCTGCGCCTCCTCCATCGGCGCCGTCCTCGGCGGCGCCGACGACCGCACCGCCGACGCCCTGGAGCGCTACGGCTACCACCTCGGCCTCGCCTTCCAGGCCGTGGACGACCTGCTCGGTATCTGGGGCGACCCGGGGTCCACCGGCAAGCAGACCTGGAGCGACCTGCGCCAGCGCAAGAAGTCCCTGCCCGTGGTGGCCGCGCTCGCCGCGGGCGGCCCGGCCTCCGAGCGGCTCGGCGAGATCCTCGCCGCCGACGCCAAGAGCAGCGACTTCGCGAACTTCTCCGAGGAGGAGTTCGCGGCGCGCGCCGCCCTCATCGAGGAGGCGGGCGGCCGCGAGTGGACGGCGGACGAGGCCCGCCGCCAGCACGCCGTCGCCATCGAGGCGCTGCACGCCGTCGACATGCCCGACCGGGTGCGGGCCGCCTTCACGGCGCTCGCCGACTTCGTCGTCGTGAGGAAGAGATGATCATTATCGGCCGAATAATCCTCGCGTAGTCGCCGGCCGGTGCGGCGCGAAGCACCGACACCGGCCGACGGCGGACCCACAGCAGCACGACTCGTACGACTGCGTGAAGGGGAAGCCATGACAGCGACGACCGACGGAAGCACCGGGGCGGCCGGTCCGCCCCCCGCTGCCGCGGCCAGTGCCACCGACCGCACCGCCCCCCCGGCTGCCGGGGTGCCCGAGGCCGCCGAACGCGCCGCCGCACGTGCCGCCGAGTGGCTGCTCACCCGCCAGGACCCCGAGGGCTGGTGGAAGGGCGACCTGGAGACCAACGTCACCATGGACGCCGAGGACCTCCTGCTGCGCCAGTTCCTCGGCATCCGCGACGAGGCCACCACCCGCGCCGCCGCCCTCTTCATCCGGGGCGAGCAGCGCGAGGACGGCGCCTGGGCCACCTTCTACGGCGGCCCGGGCGAACTGTCCGCCACCGTCGAGGCGTACGTCGCGCTGCGGCTGGCCGGTGACGCCCCCGACGCGCCCCACATGGCACGCGCCTCGGCCTGGGTCCGCGACCGCGGCGGCATCGCCTCCGCCCGCGTCTTCACCCGGATCTGGCTCGCCCTGTTCGGCTGGTGGAAGTGGGAGGACCTGCCCGAACTCCCCCCGGAACTCATCTGGTTCCCCACCTGGCTGCCGCTCAACATCTACGACTTCGGCTGCTGGGCCCGGCAGACCATCGTGCCGCTGACCGTCGTCTCGGCGACGCGCCCGGTGCGCCCGGCCCCCTTCCCGCTCGACGAGCTGCACACCGACCCGGCCGACCCCAACCCGGCCAAGCCGTTCTCCCCGCTGGCCAGTTGGGACGGCGCCTTCGAACGGCTCGACCGGATGGTGCACCGGCTGCGCAAGGTGGTGCCGCGCCGGCTGCGGCGGGCCGCGATGAACTCCGCCGCCCGCTGGATCGTCGAACGCCAGGAGAACGACGGCTGCTGGGGCGGCATCCAGCCTCCGGCCGTGTACTCGGTCATCGCGCTGCACCTGCTGGGCTACGACCTCCAGCACCCCGTGATGCGCGCCGGGCTGGAGTCGCTGGACCGGTTCGCCGTGTGGCGCGAGGACGGCGCCCGCATGATCGAGGCGTGCCAGTCCCCGGTGTGGGACACCTGCCTCGCCGTCATCGCCCTGGCCGACGCCGGAGTTCCCGCCGACCACCCCCAGTTGGTCAAGGCCGCCGACTGGATGCTGGGCGAGGAGATCCGCCGCCCCGGCGACTGGTCCGTCAAGCGGCCCCAACTCCCGCCGGGCGGATGGGCGTTCGAGTTCCACAACGACAACTACCCGGACATCGACGACACCGCGGAGGTCGCCCTCGCGCTGCGCCGGGTCCGCCACCCCGACCCCGGCAAGGTGGACGGCGCGATCGCGCGCGCGGTGCGCTGGAACTTCGGGATGCAGTCCAGGAACGGCGCCTGGGGCGCCTTCGACGTCGACAACACCAGCCCGTTCCCCAACCGGCTGCCCTTCTGCGACTTCGGCGAGGTCATCGACCCGCCGTCCGCCGACGTCACCGCCCATGTCGTGGAGATGCTCGCCGCCGAGGGACTGGCCCACGACCCCCGCACCCGGCGCGGGATCGCCTGGCTGCTCGCCGAACAGGAGGCGGACGGCTCCTGGTTCGGCCGCTGGGGCGTCAACTACGTCTACGGCACCGGCTCGGTGGTGCCCGCCCTGACCGCGGCCGGGATGCCTGGGTCCCACCCCGCCGTCCGCCGCGCGGTGCACTGGCTGGCACGGGTCCAGAACGACGACGGCGGATGGGGCGAGGACCTGCGCTCCTACGACGACACCCGCGGGTGGAGCGGCCGCGGCGCCTCCACCGCCTCCCAGACCGCCTGGGCCCTGATGGCGCTGCTCGCGGCGGGGGAGCGGGACTCCGGCGCCGTCGAACGCGGGGTGCGCTGGCTCGCCGAGACCCAGCGGGCGGACGGCTCCTGGGACGAGCCGTACTTCACCGGCACCGGCTTCCCCTGGGACTTCTCGATCAACTACCACCTCTACCGGCAGGTGTTCCCGCTCACCGCGCTCGGCCGGTACCTGCACGGCGACCCCTTCGACAAGGCGCCTCTGGCCGCGCTCAGAGCCCCGCGCGTGGCGCTCGGAGGGAGCTGAATGAGATCCCGGCCCGCCTCGGCACCCCTGCTGATCGTCTGCGCGCTCGGCATCGAGAAGATCGCCCTGCGCACCGGCGACCGCGGCGGGGCCGGGGTGCGGTCCAGCGTCCTGCGCACCGGCATGGGCCCGAGGGCGGCGGAGCGGTCCGTCACCGCGAGGCTCGCCGGTGCGGGGATGGCCGACGCCGCCGTGCTGGCCACCGGCTTCTGCGCCGGGCTGGCACCGGGCATGCACCCCGGTGACCTGGTGGTCGCCGAGGAGACCCGTGACCCGCACGGGACCGTCCCGTGCGTACGCACCGATCTGCTGGTCGAGGAACTGATGCGGGCCGCCCCCGGCCGCACCGTCCACACCGGCCCCCTGACCGGCTCCGACCACGTGGTCCGGGGCCCGGAACGCTCCGACCTGCTGGCGACCGGCGCGATCGCGGTCGACATGGAGTCGGCGGCCACCCTGCGCAGCGCCGTCGCCTCGGGCGACCGTCCGGTTGCGGCCGTACGGGTGGTCGTGGACGCTCCTGAACATGAACTTGTCCGGATCGGGACGGTACGCGGTGGAATATCAGCCTTCCGCGTTCTTCGTTCCGTCCTTCCCGCATTCCTCGAATGGCACCGTTCCTTGCCGCTCCCCCGGAGGTGAGCCAGATGGCCATGCCGTTGCGTCAGTCCATCAAGGTCGCTACATACCTGGCCGAACAGAAGCTCCGCAAGCGGGACAAGTTCCCGCTGATCGTCGAGCTGGAACCGCTGTTCGCCTGCAATCTGAAGTGCGAGGGCTGCGGGAAGATCCAGCACCCGGCCGGTGTGCTCAAGCAGCGGATGCCGGTCGCCCAGGCCGTGGGCGCGGTCCTGGAGTCCGGGGCGCCGATGGTGTCCATCGCGGGCGGCGAACCGCTCATGCACCCCCAGATCGACGAGATCGTGCGCCAGCTCGTCGCCAAGCGCAAGTACGTCTTCCTGTGCACCAACGCGATGCTGCTGCGCAAGAAGATGGACAAGTTCACGCCGTCCCCGTACTTCGCGTTCGCGGTGCACATCGACGGGCTGCGTGAGCGGCACGACGAGTCCGTGGCCAAGGAGGGCGTGTTCGACGAGGCCGTGGCGGCGATCAAGGAGGCCAAGCAGCGCGGCTTCCGCGTCACCACCAACTCCACCTTCTTCAACACCGACACCCCGCAGACCATCGTCGAGGTGCTGAACTTCCTCAACGACGACCTGGAGGTGGACGAGATGATGATCTCGCCCGCCTACGCCTACGAGAAGGCGCCCGACCAGGAGCACTTCCTCGGTGTCGAGCAGACCCGCGAGCTGTTCAAGAAGGCGTTCGCCGGCGGCAACCGCGGGCGGTGGCGGCTGAATCACTCTCCGCTCTTCCTGGACTTCCTGGAGGGCAAGGTCGACTTCCCCTGCACCGCCTGGGCCATCCCGAACTACTCCCTGTTCGGCTGGCAGCGCCCCTGCTACCTGATGAGCGACGGCTACGTCCCCACGTACCGCGAGCTGGTCGAGGACACCGACTGGGACAAGTACGGCCGGGGCAAGGACCCGCGCTGCGCCAACTGCATGGCGCACTGCGGCTACGAGCCGACCGCCGTCCTCGCCACCATGGGCTCCCTGAAGGAGTCGCTGCGGGCCATGCGCGAGACCGTCTCCGGAAACCGGGAGTGACGCCATGACCGCCGTCCCTCTGGGCGTCCCCGAGGTGCCGCCCCGCCCTGTCGCCACCCGCCGGGTGTCGCGGCAGATCCAGGTGGGGCGGGTCGCGGTCGGCGGCGGGGCGCCCGTCTCGGTGCAGTCGATGACGACCACGCGTACCTCGGACATCGGGTCGACGCTGCAGCAGATCGCGGAGCTGACGGCGTCGGGGTGCCAGATCGTGCGGGTGGCGTGTCCGACGCAGGACGACGCGGACGCGCTGGCCACGATCGCGCGGAAGTCGCAGATCCCGGTGATCGCGGACATCCACTTCCAGCCGAAGTACGTGTTCGCGGCGATCGAGGCGGGCTGTGCGGCGGTGCGGGTGAACCCGGGCAACATCAAGCAGTTCGACGACAAGGTCCGTGAGATCGCGAAGGTGGCCAAGGAGCACGGCACCCCGATCCGGATCGGCGTGAACGCGGGCTCGCTGGACCGCCGCCTCCTGCAGAAGTACGGCAAGGCCACCCCCGAGGCGCTGGTGGAGTCGGCGCTGTGGGAGGCGTCGCTGTTCGAGGAGCACGACTTCCGGGACATCAAGATCTCGGTGAAGCACAACGACCCGGTCGTGATGATCGAGGCGTACCGGCAGCTCGCCGCGCAGTGCGACTACCCCCTCCACCTGGGTGTGACGGAGGCGGGTCCGGCGTTCCAGGGCACCATCAAGTCCGCGGTGGCGTTCGGCGCGCTGCTCTCCGAGGGCATCGGTGACACGATCCGCGTCTCGCTGTCGGCTCCGCCGGTGGAGGAGGTCAAGGTCGGCAACCAGATCCTGGAGTCGCTGAACCTCAAGCAGCGTGGCCTGGAGATCGTGTCCTGCCCGTCGTGCGGGCGCGCCCAGGTCGACGTCTACAAGCTGGCCGAGGAGGTCACGGCGGGTCTGACCGGTATGGAGGTGCCGCTGCGGGTCGCGGTGATGGGCTGTGTGGTGAACGGTCCGGGCGAGGCCCGTGAGGCCGACCTGGGTGTCGCCTCCGGCAACGGCAAGGGCCAGATCTTTGTGAAGGGCGAGGTCATCAAGACCGTCCCCGAATCGAAGATCGTGGAGACCCTCATCGAAGAGGCCATGCGCCTGGCCGAGGAGACCGGCCAGGCGGATCAGACGGGTTGAGGAAGAGCACGGTACGGACCGAGAGGGGGCCGGCGTGACGATTCTGGAAAGCATCCGGGGACCACGCGACCTGAAGGCGCTGTCACAGGAAGAGCTGGACGAACTGTCCGGCGAAGTACGCGAGTTCCTGGTGGAGGCGGTGTCGAGGACCGGGGGGCACCTCGGCCCCAATCTGGGCGTGGTGGAACTGACCATCGCCCTGCACCGGGTCTTCGAGTCACCGGTCGACCGCATCGTGTGGGACACCGGACACCAGAGCTACGTGCACAAACTCCTGACCGGGCGCCAGGACTTCTCCAAGCTGCGCGGCAAGGGCGGCCTGTCCGGCTACCCCTCGCGCGAGGAGTCCCCGCACGACATCGTGGAGAACAGCCACGCCTCCACCTCCCTCGGCTGGGCCGACGGCCTCGCCAAGGCGCACCAGGTGCTGGGGGAGCACGGGCACGTGGTCGCGGTCATCGGGGACGGCGCGCTGACCGGCGGCATGGCCTGGGAGGCGCTGAACAACATCGCCGCCGCCAAGGACCGCCCGCTGATCATCGTCGTCAACGACAACGAGCGCTCCTACGCGCCCACCATCGGCGGCCTCGCCAACCACCTCGCCGCCCTGCGCACCACCGACGGCTACGAGCAGGTCCTCGCCTGGGGCAAGGAGGCGCTCCAGCGCACCCCGGTCGTCGGCGGGCTGCTCTACGAGGCCGCGCACGGCGCCAAGAAGGGGTTCAAGGACGCCTTCGCCCCCCAGGGCATGTTCGAGGACCTGGGGCTGAAGTACGTGGGCCCCATCGACGGCCACGACATCGGCGCCGTCGAGTCCGCGCTGCGCCGGGCCAAGCGCTTCCACGGCCCGGTGCTCGTGCACTGCCTCACCGAGAAGGGCCGCGGCTACGCCCCCGCCCTCGCCCACGAGGAGGACCACTTCCACACCGTCGGCGTGATGGACCCGCTGACCTGCGCCCCGCTCAGCCCCTCGGGCGGGCCGTCGTGGACCTCGGTGTTCGGCGAGGAGATCGTCCGGATCGGGGAGGAGCGCGAGGACGTCGTCGCGGTCACGGCGGCCATGCTGCACCCCGTCGGCCTCGGCCCGTTCGCCGCGCGGTTCCCCGACCGGGTCTGGGACGTCGGCATCGCCGAGCAGCACGCGGCGGTCTCCGCGGCCGGCCTGGCCACCGGGGGAGCGCACCCCGTCGTCGCCGTCTACGCCACCTTCCTCAACCGTGCCTTCGACCAGCTGCTGATGGACGTCGCCCTGCACCGCTGCGGCGTGACCTTCGTACTGGACCGCGCCGGGGTCACCGGCGTCGACGGCGCCTCCCACAACGGCATGTGGGACATGTCGATCCTCCAGGTTGTCCCCGGCCTCAGGATCGCCGCCCCGCGCGACGCCGCCCAGCTCCGCGCCCAGCTGCGCGAGGCGGTCGCCGTGGACGACGCGCCCACCCTGGTCCGCTTCCCCAAGGAGTCCGTCGGCCCCGACATCCCGGCGCTGGGACACGTCGGCGGCATGGACGTCCTCCACCGGGACGACCGGCCCGAGGTGCTGGTCGTCGCCGTCGGTGTGATGGCGCCCGTCTGCCTCCAGGCCGTCTCGCTGCTCGCCGCGCGCGGCATCCGCTGCACCGTCGTCGACCCCCGCTGGGTCAAGCCGGTCGACCCGGCCCTGCCGGAACTCGCCGCACGGCACCGGCTGGTGGCGGTCGTCGAGGACAACAGCCGCGCGGCGGGCGTGGGTTCCGCGGTGGCGCTGGCCCTCGGGGACGCCGACGTGGACGTGCCCGTACGGCGGTTCGGTATCCCCGACCAGTTCCTCGCACACGCCAAGCGCGGCGAGGTGCTGGCCGACGTCGGCCTGACGCCCGTGGAGATCGCGGGACGGATCAGCGCGAGCCTGGCCGTCGAGGACACCGGCGGCCGACAGAACCAGGAGAGCTGAATGAGCACGGAGTTCGACCTGGAAGCCCTCCTCGCCGCACGCGGCGGCGAGCGCTACGACCTGCACGCGCGCCACCTCAACCCCCAGCTGCCGCGCATGCTACACACCATCGGCTTCGACAAGGTCTACGAACGCGCCGAGGGCGCCCACTTCTTCGACGCCGAGGGCGGCGACTACCTCGACATGCTCGCCGGGTTCGGCGTGATGGGCCTCGGCCGCCACCACCCCGTCGTCCGCAAGGCCCTGCACGACGTGCTCGACCTGTCCCTCGCCGACCTCACCCGCTTCGACTGCCAGCCGCTGCCCGGCCTGCTCGCCGAACGCCTGCTCGCCCACAGCCCGCACCTGGACCGGGTCTTCTTCGGCAACAGCGGCACCGAGGCCGTCGAGACCGCGCTGAAGTTCGCCCGCTTCGCCACCGGCCGCCCCCGCGTCCTGTACTGCGACCACGCCTTCCACGGCCTGACCACCGGCTCCCTCTCGGTCAACGGCGAGAACGGCTTCCGCGACGGCTTCGCCCCCCTGCTCCCCGACACCGCCGTCCCCCTCGGCGATCTCGCGGCGCTGGAACGCGAGTTGAAGAAGGGCGATGTCGCGGCCCTCATCGTGGAGCCGATCCAGGGCAAGGGCGTGCACGAAGCGCCACCCGGCTATCTCCGGGCCGCGCAGGAGATGTTGCACCGGCACAAGGCGCTGCTCATCGCCGACGAGGTGCAGACCGGCCTCGGCCGCACCGGGGACTTCTACGCCTACCAGCACGAGGACGGCGTCGAACCCGACCTGGTGTGCGTCGCCAAGGCGCTCTCCGGCGGCTATGTCCCCGTCGGCGCCACGCTCGGCAAGGACTGGATCTTCAAGAAGGTCTACTCGTCCATGGACCGCGTCCTCGTGCACTCCGCGAGCTTCGGCTCCAACGCCCAGGCCATGGCCGCGGGACTCGCCGTGCTCGCGGTCATGGAGGACGAGCAGATCGTCGCCCGCGCCCGTGCCACCGGCGAACTGCTGAAGTCCCGGCTCGCCGCGCTCATCGGAAAGTACGAGTTGCTGGCCGACGTGCGGGGCCGGGGCCTGATGATCGGCATCGAGTTCGGCCGCCCCGAATCGCTGAAGCTGCGCAGTCGCTGGACCATGCTCCAGACGGCCCGCAAGGGCCTGTTCGCGCAGATGGTCGTCGTCCCGCTGCTCCAGCGGCACCGCATTCTCACCCAGGTCTCCGGCGACCACCTGGAGGTGATCAAGCTGATCCCGCCGCTCGTGATCGACGAGGCCGACGTGGACCGGTTCGTGGACGCCTTCACCGCCGTCATGGACGACGCGCACGGCGGAGGCGGCCTGATGTGGGACTTCGGGCGGACGCTGATCAAGCAGGCGGTCGCCGGACGCTGAGCCATCACTTTTTGCCTCTGAGGCAAGAAAATTGCCTGATGGGCAAAAGTCGGGCTGAATGGAGGCATGAACGCCTCAGACGCGGACTCCGCGGCGGGCCGGGACGACGACCTGCCCGCCGTGGCACCGCAGTTGCGTGCCCTGCGCCGCCGGGCCGGCCTCACCCTGGAGGCCGCGGCCGGGTCCGCCGGGCTCTCCCCGGCCCACCTCTCCCGGCTGGAGACCGGACACCGCCAGCCCTCGCTGCCGATGCTCCTGGCCCTCGCCCGCATCTACGGTACGACGGTCTCCGACCTGCTCGGTGAGACGGCCGCCGACCGCGACGCCGTCGTGCGCGCCGCCGGCATGGAACCCACCCGCGCCGCCGGCTGGACCTACTTCCAGGCCGGCGCCCCCGGCCGCGGCATGCAGGCCCTGCGGGTGCGGGTACCCCACCGCGCCCAGGGCGACATCGTGCGCGTCCACCCCGGCGAGGAATGGCTGTACGTCCTCAGCGGCCGCCTCCGGCTGCGCCTCGGCGACAGCACGCACCTGCTCGCCCCCGGCGACAGCGCCCACTTCGACTCCCTCACCCCGCACCGCCTCAACGCCGACGACCCGGAGGGCGTCGAGCTGCTGTTCGTCCACACCCTGCTGCAGAGCCCCACGGCCACCCTGTGCCTGGGCCACCCCACCGGAGAGCCGTCATGAGCGACATGGAAGAGAAGCTGCCGCGGGCCCTGTGGGTCCGGCTCGTCGTCTACGTGGCCCTCGGCCATGTCCTGGCCGCGTTCCTCTACCTGCTGTTCTCGCTCGGCGCCAAGAGCTGAGCGGGCAACGCCGGTCAGCCGACCAGGCGCTCGCGCAGCCGCTCCCGCGTACCGTCCGAGAGCTTCAGCCCCCGCTCCAGGTACGCGTCCACGTCGCCCCAGGTCTCCTCGATGCTGGTGAAGGCCGCCGCGAGGTACTCGGCGCGGGCGTCGAAGAGCGGGCTGAGCAGCTCCATCACCTCGGGCGTGTACGCGCTCGCCTGGTCGCCGCTGCGGCGGACCTTGTAACGGCGGTGCTTGGCGTTGGACTCGAGGTAGTCCGCGGTGATCGCGTCCCGCTCCACACCCACCGCGAGCAGCGTCACCGCCACCGAGATGCCCGCGCGGTCCTTGCCCGCCGCGCAGTGCATCAGCGCGGGCACGCTGTCCTCGGCCAGCGCGTGCAGCACGCGGGAGTGCTCGGCGGTGCGCTCGGTGACGATCCTCCGGTAGGAGGCGATCATGCGGTCCGCGCCCTTGCCGCCCGCCAGGATGCCCCGCAGCTGGTCGAGGTCGCCGTCACGCACCATCCGCCAGAACTCGGCGCCGTCGGCGGGGTCGCTCAGCGGGAGGTTGACGTTCCGCACGCCGGGCAGCTCGACGTCGGGCCCCTCCAGCCGCTGGTCGGCCTCGTTGCGGAAGTCGAAGACCGTGTGCAGCCCGAGGGAGGAGAGATAGGCGGCGTCCGCCTCGGTCGCGTGCGCCAGATGCCCGCTGCGGAACAGCACCCCGTGCCGCACCCGGCGTCCGTCCACCGTCGGCAGACCGCCCACGTCACGGAAGTTGCGGACTGCGGCCAGCTCGGGTTCGGTCGACGGGACCTGCTGCGTCACGGGTGCTCCTGGAGGCTCCGCCCCGCCACGCGGCTCGTCGACGGGCGCACAGCCGACCCTACGACATCGGTTTCTCCCGGCCCGGAGAGCATGATCGCCCGTCCGACGCGGAGCCCGGGAGGGCTATTCCTGGATTGGCAAATTCTTTAAGGGTGGCTTATATCACCGTTCGTCAACCCCTGCCTACGGTCGCGTAGGTCACATCCCGAGGTGAATCATGGTCCGACGTGGCAGACGATGCGGAGAATGACAACAGGACAGTGATCAGGTCGTACGTGGCGGTGGGGGACAGCTTCACCGAAGGCGTCGGCGACCCCGGCCCCGACGGGGCGTTCGTCGGCTGGGCCGACCGGCTCGCGGTGCTCCTGGCCGACCGGCGACCCGAAGGCGACTTCAGGTACACCAACCTCGCGGTGCGGGGGAAACTGCTCGACCAGATCGCGGCGGACCAGGTACCCAAGGCGGCGCGGCTCGCCCCGGACCTCGTCTCCATCTGCGCGGGCGGCAACGACATCATCCGCCCCGGCACCGACCCGGACGAGACGGCCGAGCGCTTCGAGCGCGCCGTGGCCCGGCTCACCGCCACCGCCGGCACCGTCCTGGTGGCGACCGGCTTCGACACCCGCGGCGTCCCGGTGCTCAAGCACCTGCGCGGCAAGATCGCCACGTACAACGGTCACGTACGGGCCGTCGCCGACCGGTACGACTGCCCCGTGCTCGACCTGTGGTCCCTGAAGTCCGTCCAGGACCGCAGGGCCTGGGACGGCGACCGCCTGCACCTCTCGCCCGAGGGGCACACCCGGGTGGCGCTGCGCGCCGGACAGGCGCTCGGCCTGGAGATCCCGGCCGACCCCGAGCAGGTGTGGCCCGAGCTGCCGCCGCGCGGCACGCTGGAGATCCGGCGCGACGACGTGCACTGGGCCCGGCAGTACCTCGTGCCGTGGATCGGACGCCGGCTGCGCGGCGAGTCCTCCGGGGACCACGTGGTCGCCAAGGGCGCGCTGTCGCCGAGCGACATCAGGATGCGCATCGCGTCCGTGGCGTGAGGCCCTCCGCCGCCCCCGCACCCCGGGGGCGGCGGTCGCGCCGACCGCTCGCGGAGGGCCAGATCCGGAACACTGTTCGGGAACAGTGGGGGCCGCGTGAGCGTTGGGACCTGTGGCCGAGTCACTCGGCCCCCCGGCGGCTCCGGGCCGCCGCAGCCGACGACGACGGAGCGCCCCGGCGACTCCACCTGGAGGTACCGTGACCGGTCTGCGTTCCCTGAGCTCCGGGCTCCGCGCGCTACAGCCCGAAGCCTTCGGCGCGGAACCGCGCGGTGAGCGCCTCGCGCGCATCCACCGCTCCCCGCATTTCAAGGACGGCGTCTTCCAGAACCCCGGCGGCACCGCCGGCACCGGGCCCTCCGGCTCCGCGCTGGAGCTCGCCAAGGCGTTCTTCGACAAGGACACGCGTCCCTTCCGCGCGCCCCACGGCACGATCCCGGTCCACCCGACCACGGTCGCCGACCTCGCCAAGCCGCCGGCCACCGGGCTCAGGGTGACCTGGCTCGGCCACTCCAGCGTGCTCGTGGAGATCGACGGGCGCCGGGTGCTGTTCGACCCGGTCTGGGGCGAGCGCTGTTCGCCCTTCCCCTTCGCGGGACCCAAGCGGCTGCACCCCGTCGCACTGCCGCAGGCCGCGCTCGGCCCGGTCGACGTGGTGGTCATCTCCCACGACCACTACGACCACCTCGACCTGCCCACCATCAAGGCGCTGGCCGGCACCGACACCCTGTTCGCCGTCCCGCTGGGCGTGGGCGCGCACCTCGAACACTGGGGAGTCTCCCCGGACCGGCTGCGCGAGCTGGACTGGCACGAGTCCACCGAGGTCGGCGGAGTCACGCTCACCGCGACCCCGGCCCGCCACTTCTGCGGGCGGGGGCTGCGCAACACCCAGCACACCCTGTGGGCGTCCTGGGTGGTCGCGGGGGAGCGGCACAAGGTGTTCCACAGCGGTGACACCGGCTACTTCGACGGCTTCAAGGACATTGGCGCGGCCCACGGCCCGTTCGACGTCACCATGATCCAGATCGGTGCGTACAGCCCGTACTGGCCCGACATCCACATGACTCCCGAGGAAGGCGTCCGCGCCCACCTCGACCTCCAGTCCGGGACCCCGCACGGCGTCCTTCTCCCCATCCACTGGGGCACGTTCAACCTGGCGATGCACGCGTGGGCGGAGCCGGGGGAGTGGACGAAGGACGCGGGCGAGGCGGTGGACCAGGTCGTGGCCTCCCCCCGGCCGGGCGAGCCCTTCGAGCCGGCGGGCCGGGTGCCCACCGACCCGTGGTGGCGTACCGTGTCCGGCCCGATCGCCCCTCACTGGCGTAAGCCGAAGCCGGCGGTGACGGCGGCGGCCGAGGGCCGCAGCGGCGGTCTCGACTTCGCCGGTGACGTCTGACGGTGCACGTCTCGGAGCGGCAGGGCCCATGTCGGGCCTTGCCGCTCTTCCGTTTCTAAGGCACTGACGGGACGGCCGAGGGCACCGGGCGCGGCACCGCGGGAGTGGGTCCGGGCGTGACGGTGGGGCTGGAACGCCGGGCGGGCGGTACGGGGCGGCGGTCGTCCGGGGGCCCGGAGGACAGCAGGAGGACGACGGCCGCAGCGGCCGCCACGGCGGCGACGGCGACGGACAGCACCCGCCGGGTCCTGCGCGTGCCCCAGGTCCTCCCGGAAGGCGGGCGGCCCGGTGACAGGTCGTGGGCGCTGATCAGGCGCCCGCGCGCGTCGAGCGCGGCACGCAGCCGTTCCTCGATCGGTGCCCGGTCGGTCATCGGTCCCCCTCCAACAGCTTCTCCAGAGCGGCGAGCGCGCGGCTCGCGGTCGACTTGACCGTCCCACGGGACACGCCGAGCGTCTCGGCGATCTGCGCCTCACTCAGGTCCGACCAGTAACGCAGCACCAGTACCTCGCGCTGGCGCCCGCTGAGCCGCGCCAGCGCGTCGATGACCTGCCGGTGCTCCTCGGCGAGCAGCAGCGGTTCGTCGACCGCCGCCCCCGGGCCCTGGTGCGGCGGGACGTACGCGCGCGCGGTGCGCCGCCGACGCAGCACCGAGCGGGCGGCGTTGACCACGGCGGTGTGGAGATAGGCGTGAGCGTCCTGGAGGTCGTCCAGCCTCTCGCCGTGCCGTCGGCAGACGGCGGCGAAGGCGTCCTGAACCACGTCCTCGGCGGTGGGCAGGTCGTCCACCAGGAACGCCGCGAGCCGGACCATGTCGAGCCGCCGGGTCCGGTACAGATCGGCGAGTGTGGGGGACTCCTCCTCGCCGTCCCGACGGTCCACCGTGCGCAGGTGCCGGAGGCGTCGGCCGGGTTGCGGCGCACCGGGCGCCGGGGACGGGGTGGTCCGGGCGCGGCGCAGTAGCCGGGCCCACCAGGGCAGGGCAAGGGTGAGCTGCATCGTCCTCGTTCACATCAGCGGTACGGCGGGACCGGCTCCGGGCCGGCCCCGCCATTCGTACGGTCGACGACTCAGCGGACGGTGGTACCCGGGTAGGGCTTGCCGTTCGCGTCACCGGGGACCGGGGACGGGACGGGGGCGGTGCGGGGCGAGGCGTGCTTGCCGGAGGCAGAGGGGACGGAGGGGACCGGCTTCGGGTACGGCTTCCCGTGCGCGTCACCGGGGACCGGGACCGGGGCCGGGCTGGTGCGGGGCGAGGCGTGCTTGCCGGGGACCGAGGGCACCGGCTTCGGGTACGGCTTGCCGTGCGCGTCACCCGGGACCGGGGTCGGGTCGGTGCGGGGCGGGGCGGGTACGGCCGAAACCGACGGCACGGGCTTCGGGGCGTCCGGTGCGGACGTGCCGGGCTTCGCCGGGTGCGCGTGGCCGGCGGTGGCCGCCTGGGCGGCGATGGTGCCGCCCGCCACCAGGGCGAGACCGGCGGCCGACCCCAGCACCCAGGTGCGCAGGGGACGGTTCGACTTCTTGGCGCGGATATGCCGCATGGGACACGACTCCAGGGAGTTCGGGGACAACGCTGCGGACGGGGCAGCGCCGGGACTCGAACTGCCGTCCCGGTGACCGCCCTTCACTCCACCAGACGTGCGGCCCCGTCCGGGGTTGTCGCGGTCCGCGGACAATTCCGCGGACTGGGCTCCCCGCTCCCTACGGGCAGGTCTCCTCGAACTTCACCGCGTCGAGCGCGACCGGCTGCCCCTTCACCTTCGTCCCGGCGGCGGGTTCCTGCGCGCAGACCTTCCAGTTGGACTCCACGAGGATGAACCGGTCCTGCCCCGAGACGTCCTGGACGGTGAGCGAGGTGCCGGAGTCCAGGGCGGACCGCGCCGCGGCCACGCTCTTCCCGGTGAAGGACGGCATGGTCCCGCCCGCCGCCGACGGGGCGGCCTCGTCGTGCGCGGGGCACGTCTCCGCCAGCTTGACCGCGCCGAAGTCCAGCACCTTGTCCGTGGCGGCGCTGCTGTTCGCCTTCACGTTCTGGGAACAGACCTTCCAGTCCCGGTCCAGGATCTGATGACGGGCCCGGCCGAGGGAGTCGTGGGACCTCAGTCCGTAGAACCCGGCGGCCTGGGCGGTGTCCTGCGCGGACTGGAGGCCCATGCCGACGAAGTCGGGGACGGTCTTCGTCTCCGGCCCGGCCTTGAGGGGCTTGTCGTCGGCGACGGCGGGTGTCGGCGCCGCCGACGTGACGGCGGTGTACGACGGTGTCGGTACGGCGGCGCCGGTGCTGCTGCCGCCGCCGTCCTTGCCGCCGTCGACCGCGTTGGCGAGGGCGCCCAGGACGATGAGACCGCCCGCGATCCCGCCGATGAGCTTCCAGTCAGCCATGTTCCCCCCAAGTGGTGCGCTTGACGTGCAGGGGGGAGCGTAGACGCAAGATGATCAATGTGTGGAATCGGTGGGGGTCGTGTGACCGGCCCGGGTGGGCGCCGGCCGTCGCGGAGGGAGCCTACGGCCCGTCAGCGCGGGGGCACGGCCGCCCGGATCGCCTCCGGCATCGAGTGGGTGATCTCGTCGCCCAGACGCTCGAACTCGCCGCGCAGGAACGGGTCGGCGAGGCGGGCCAGGCCGTGGAACCGGATGTCCGCGTCGTAGGTGATCTCCGTGCCGTCCGGCGTGGCGCGCAGGGTGATGTCGTCCGTGGAGGTAGCCGTCTTGTTGCTGCCGACGAAGGTGAGGCGGTCGTCGGTGCGGAGGTCGAGGCGGTAGTCCAGCTCGGTGCGGCGCCCCCGGAACTCGGAGACGTTGTGCCAGGTGGTGCCCGCGGCGGGGGCGCCCGTGCCCTCCTTGCGGGCGCACTCCTGGGTGCCGGGGTCCCAGTCCACGGCGTGCGCGAAGTCGGCCAGGTAGGCGTTCACGGCGGGCAGCGGGCGGTCGACGGTGAAGGAACGTCGGACGTGGACCATGGTCGTTCTCCAGTGCTCGGTCGGCGGATCGCTACTGCCGGGTACCCCCGGACGGCCCGGACCCGACCTCCGCGAGCCCTCCGCCCGACGCCAGCCCGCCCCGGACCCTCGTGGAGGCGTCCTCGGGCGCCCGTACGGCCAGGGTGGGCCCGCTCCGGGTGGCGCGCACGTCGCCGGTGAGGGTGAGGGAGGTGACGGCACGGCTGCCCGCCGCCAGGACGTACCGGTGACCGCGCGGCGACTTCCAGGACGTCCGCGCCACCACGTGCTGACCGAACCTGCTGCACGCGGCCGTCGACCGCACCCGTGTCACCACCCGCGCCTCCCTGCCCGGCCGGCGCAGCAGGACGGTGATGTCCCCCGGCCCGCGCCAGGTGTCCGCCCGTACGCACGTCCACACGGCGGGGCCGCCGCCGTCCGGGAGGTCCTGCCCGGCGAAGTCCCATGCGTTGACCGCCCGCACCCCCGCACCGCCCGGCGGACCCGGCTCGCAGCCGCTCTGCCGCCACGCCACCAGGGCGGCGGACCCGGTCGCCTCGCGCGGCTGCCGGGCGTGCGGAGAACCATGGCCCGGCAGCGGGGTGTACGTCAGATGCGCCAGCGTGAGACCGCCGAGGTCGGCCAGCAGGAACGCGTGGTGCTCGGCGATCGCCGGGGACGACCGCAACTGCAGCGCCGGACGGCGCCCACAGCCGCCGCCCGTCCAGCGGGGCACCGGCGCGGTCACCCCGTCCCGCCCCACGGCGAGATGCCGCGCCGGGGAGTCGGGCCGGGAGAGGTCGCGTACCGACGACTCAGCCACCCAGGGCGCCAGCAGATACCGCACCGCGCCGCCCCGCTCGTCCAGCGCGAGCGCCCCGGCCGTCGTCACGTCCGCGTTGTCCGCACGGGCCAGCACGAGCCGTTCACCGGCGCCCGTCTCGCCGTACCGCACCAGGCGCTGCCCGTCGTGGAAGACCACCACCGCGTGCCCGCCGACCGACCCGGCGAACAGCAACTGCGGTGCGCGCGGCGGGGGATCGGCCGGGGTGCCGGGGGCGCGGACGACGCGCGTACCGGGCTGCGGGTCGGTCCAGACGGCCAGCGCGCGGTCCAGCAGGGCGCGGTCGCCGACCCGGTCCCCGCGCGGGGGCCAGGCGGTGAAGTCCACCCGCGAGGTGTCCGCCCACGCACCGGGCGCGACGCGGACCAGATCGGCGGACCGGGGCCGCGTCGCGGACGGCCCCGCGGTCTCCGGCGCCGAGTGCGTGACGGCGGCGAGCCCGCCCGCGGTGAGGGCGCCCGCCAGCACCGCGACCGCGGCCAGACGCGTCCGGCGCCGACGGCGCACCAGGTCGGTGGGGCGGGCGCGCAGGGTGCACGCGTCGAACTCGTCCGAGGTGAGCACCGAGGCGGCGGCAGCCCCCAGCGAGGTGTCCAGCCGGGCCGCCTCCCGCACGGCCACCCGCGCCCGGTCGACCCCGGCCGCCTCCAGCACACCGTGCGCGTGGTCGGCGGTGAGCCCCTCCACCCGCAGCAGGACGAAGGCGGCGCGGGCCGGGGCGGACAGGTCCGACAGGGCCTGGCCGAGCGCCATCTCCTCCGCCCCGCCCGAACGCGGCGCCAGCCGCAGCCCGAGCACCACGGGCAGCCGGGGCACCAGCAGCCGCGGCGGCCGGGCACTCTCGGGCCACAGCCGGGGCCGGCGGCACTGCGCGAGCGCGCCCCGCACCACGGCCACCCGCAGCGAACGGTCCGGGTCGGCGCCGTCCGCCCCCGCCGAACGGGGCGCCGGTACGGCTGGTTCGGCCTTCGGCAGGCTGCGCTGCACCAGCGAGTGCGCGGCGAGGACCCGGCGGTGGCGGCCGAGGGAGGCGGGGAGCACGAGGTAGGCCAGGCGGACCAGTTCGGCGTACCGCTCGGCGAGTCTGCGCTCGGCGTGCAGCAGGTGCCGGCGCGCACCGCGCGGGGAACGACTGAGCGAGGGCAGGACCATCGGGCGACCGCCTTCCACGAGCGGGACGTTCGGGGCTGGTGCTACGGCAAACGAGTGAACGCGACTCGGGTCACCGCCCGGCGTGTCGGCCCGCCCGTGGCAGAACGTTTCTCCCGTCCGCCGGTCCACTTCGTGGACACCCCTTGGTGGTGCGCTGCCGCTGCGGTAGAAAAGGGCCCCATGAAGCCCATGCCGCTGGTGCGACGCCTGGTCATCGACCTGTGCCGACGCCCGGCCGTGTGTTGTCGCTGACCGCCGCCGTCCGCGTTCTCTGACGGTCCGCACCGCCCGGTGAAGCCACCCGACGCGGTCCGAGGCGCGTCGTTTCCCGCGGGACCGGTCTCTTCGCCGTACGGGCGGCGCGCCGCCGTCCGCCGATTCCTGTCACGAGGCCCCCTGGAGGCCGTCCCGTGTCCCTTTCGCTGCGCCCCGAGGAGGCCGGTCCGCTCCCGGCGGCCGCCCGACCCCGCCCGTCCGGCATCCCAAGTGCCGTACGCAACACCGTACTTCCGCTGGCCTCGCTCGTACTCTTCCTGCTCCTGTGGCAACTGCTCGCGGCGAGCGGCACCTGGAGCCGGACCCTCATCCCGGCACCCGCCGAGGTCTGGCGGGCCTTCATCGACGTGTCGACCACGCACGGCGGGGTCCGGGGCTACAACGGCACCTATCTCATCGAGCACCTGGGGATCAGCCTGCGCCGCATCGCCCTCGGCGCCGGTATCGGCATCGCCGCCGGAGTGGTGTTCGGGCTGCTGATGGGCACGGTCGGCTGGGTGCGCTCGCTCTTCGAGCCGTGGATCACCTTCCTGCGCACCCTGCCCCCGCTGGCGTACTTCTCGCTGCTGATCATCTGGCTCGGCATCAACGAGGAACCGAAGATCACCCTGCTGGCCGTGGCCGCGTTCCCGCCGGTCGCCGTCTCCACCACCACCGCCGTGGCCGCCGTGCCCAAGGCGCTCACCGAGGCCGCCCGCGCCCTGGGCGCCTCACGCCTGGACGTCGTACGGGACGTGGTCATTCCCTCCGCGCTGCCGGAGACGCTGACCGGCATCCGGCTGGCCGTCGGCGTCGCCTACTCCTCCCTGGTCGCGGCCGAGCTGGTCAACGGCCTGCCCGGCATCGGCGGCATGGTCAAGGACGCCGCCAACTACAACAACACCCCGGTCGTGCTCGTCGGCATCATCACCATCGGCGTCTCCGGCCTGGTCATCGACGGCCTGCTGCTGCGCCTGGAGCGTGCCGCTCTGCCCTGGCGCGGCCGCGCCTGAGACACCACCCGACTCCCGCCAACAGAAACGGCACTTCCATGTCCCACGCCCCGCACCGCCCGTCCCGCCGCCAGATGCTCGCGGGCGCGCTCGCCGTCGCCGCCACCGCGGCGGTCAGCGCGTGCTCCACGGACAGCTCCGCCTCGGCCTCCGGCTCCGGGAAACGGCTGCGCATCGGCTACTTCGCCTTTCCCAGCGGCGACTTGATCGTCAAGAACAGAAGGCTGCTGGAGAAGGCACTGCCCGACCACACCATCACCTGGATCAAGTTCGACTCCGGCGCGAGCGTCAACCAGGCGTTCCTCGGCAAGTCCCTCGACATCGCCGCGCTCGGGTCGAGCCCGTTCGCGCGCGGGATATCGGGGCCGTCGCCGATCCCGTACAAGGTCGCCTGGATTCTCGACGTGGCAGGGGAGAACGAGGCGCTGGTGGCGCGGAAGAGCACCGGGATCTCCGACGTGGCCGGGCTGAAGGGGCGTACCGTCGCCACGCCGTTCGCCTCCACCTCGCACTACAGCCTGCTCGCCGCGCTGGACAAGGCCGGCCTGAAGGCGTCCGACGTCAAGCTGATCGACCTCCAGCCGCAGGCGATTCTCGCCGCCTGGCAGCGGGGCGACATCGACGCGGCGTACGTCTGGCTGCCCACGCTGGACGAGCTGCGCAGGATGGGCAGGCAGCTCACCAGCAGCACGCGGGTGGCCGGTTCGGGCAAGCCGACCCTGGACCTCGCCGTCGTCTCCGACGAGCTGATCGCCCGCGACCCGAAGGCGATCGACGCCTGGCGCAAGGCCGAGGCGGAGGCTCTGCGGCTGCTGAAGTCCGACCCCGAGGGTTCGGTGAAGGCGGTCGCGGCCGAGCTGAACATCAGCGCCGCCGACGCCCGGGCCCAGCTCGCGCAGGGCGTGTTCCTCACCCCGGAGCAGGTGACCTCCGCCGAGTGGCTGGGCACCGACGGCAAGCCCGGCAAGCTACTCACCTACGTCGGCGACACCGGCCGTTTCCTGGCCGGCCAGAAGCAGATCGACGCGGCACCCTCCGCCGCCACCGTCGAGAAGGCGTTCTACCTCAAGGGGCTGCCCGATGTCCTCAAGTGAACTGGCGGAAGCGAAGGTCGAGCCAGGGGAGGCCGAGGCCGGTGCCGTCAGGCTCGACCACGTCACCCATCGGTACGGTGCCGTGACCGCCGTCGGCCCGGTCGATCTCACCGTGCCCACCGGGGAGTTCCTCGTCCTGGTCGGCGCCTCCGGCTCTGGCAAGAGCACCCTGCTGCGGCTCGTCGCCGGGTTCGAGCGGCCGAGCGAGGGCACCGTGACGGTGTCCGGCACCCGTCCCCGCCCCGGCGGCACCGCCGGCGTGGTGTTCCAGACGCCGCGCCTCTTCCCCTGGCGCACCGTGCGCGGCAACCTCGACCTCGCCCTCAGGTACGCGGGCGTCGAGCGTGCCCAATGGCCGGAGCGACGGGCGGAGCTGCTGGCACGGGTCGGCCTGGAGGGCACCGAGGAGCGCCGGGTCTGGGAGATCTCCGGCGGCCAGCAGCAGCGCGTCGCCATCGCCCGCGCGCTCGCCGCCGAGAACCCGCTGCTGCTGCTCGACGAGCCGTTCGCGGCCCTGGACGCGCTCACCCGCGAACGGCTCCAGGAGGACGTGCGCCGGATGGCCGCCCGGACCGGGCGCACCACGGTGTTCGTCACCCACTCCGCCGAGGAGGCCGTGTTCCTCGGCTCCCGCATCGTGGTGCTGACCAGGAGCCCGGGGACCGTCGCCCTGGACCTGCCGATCACCCTGCCGCGCGACGGCATCGACGCCGAAGAGCTGCGCGGCTCACCGGAGTTCGGTGAACTGCGCGCCCAGGTCGCGCACGCCGTCAAGAGCGCGGCCGCGGCCTGAGCGCCGTATTCGCGCACAAGAACCCAGGTCCCGGACGGGGCCGTACCGGAAAGGACATCCCATGAGCATCCTCAGCGACCGGCCCGTGGCGACGCGGCTCCCGCTCACCGAACTCGGCCCGAACATCGGCGCGGAGATCGACGGCGTCGAACTGGCGCGCCTGGACGACGACGGCGTGCTCGCGCTGCGGGAGGCCCTCGTACACCACAAGGTCCTCTTCGTGCGCGGGCAGCACCGGCTCGACGACGCGGGCCAGATCGAGCTGGGCCGCCGCCTCGGCGAGGTCACCGTCGGGCACCCCGTCCACGACTCCGGTGACGTGGCGCCCGAGGTGTACTCGCTGGACAGCCAGGACAACGGCTTCGCCGACGTGTGGCACACCGACGTCACCTTCGTGCCGCGGCCGCCCGCGATCTCGGTGCTGCGCTCGGTGGTGCTCCCGCCCACCGGCGGCGACACCAACTGGGCCGACAGCCAGGCCGCCTACGAGTCGCTGTCGCCCGGCCTGCGGGCGCACATCGACACCCTGACCGCCGTGCACGACGGCAGCCGCGAGTTCGGCTACTACCTCGCCCAGCGCCGGCAGGGGAAGGGCAACCTGTGGGAGGGCGAGGTGTTCACCCAGCTCACGCCGGTGGAGCATCCGGTGGTGCGGGTGCACCCGGAGAGCGGGCGCAAGGGGCTGTTCGTGAACCCCGGCTTCACCTCGCACATCGTCGGCGTCTCCGAGCACGAGAGCCGGGGCCTGCTCGACATCCTCTACGCGCACCTCACCAAGCCGGAGCACGTGGTGCGGCACCGCTGGCAGCCGGGTGACGTGGCGCTGTGGGACAACCGCAGCACCTCGCACTACGCCAACCGCGACTACGGCGACCAGCACCGGGTGATGCACCGGATCACCCTGCGCGGCGACATCCCGGTGGGGCCGCGGGCGTGAGCACGGTATGAGGGGGCCGCCCGTTCACCGACCGGGCGGCCCCTCGTACGTCAGCCCCCGACCCGCGCGCAGTCGGCCGGCTCCGCCACATGTGGCTCCGGTGCATGTGGCCCGCGCACATGTGGCTCCGGTGCATGTGGCCCACGCACATGTGGTTCCGGTTCGGTGTCCAGCGCCCGGAGGACAGCCCTGGCCACCAGGTCGTTCTGCCGGAAGGCCGGCGCGTCGGTGCGGGGGCGGGCGAAGGCGGCGACGGCCCGGCTGTCGGTGGGGGCCCCGAGCGCGAGCCGGCGGGGATGCGGCCCGCCCAGGCCGGGGTCGATCAGGCGGCCGTCGTCGGGGGAGACGGCGATCCGCCCGGACCGGTGCCGGTGCGTGCCGTCGGTCACCTCCTCCTCCGCGAGCGCGCCCGTGCGGCGCAGGTGCCGCAGCAGCGGGTCCTCGGTCCGGTCGAGGTTCGGGCCCGGCAGATACGCCTCGATCAGCGCGGTCGCGCGCACGGTGTGACCCGGCACGGTCGGACTCGTCGCCGTGAAGGTGCCGGTCGCCTCGTCCGTGCCGACCCGGACGTCCGCGCCGAGGAAGCGCACCACTCCGGCACGGGACAGCGCGTCCAGTTCGCGCAGCCGGAAGCCGGGGGGCCCGGAGGCCAGGAAGCTGAAGAAGCCCTGCCACCAGCCGTCCAGGCCGTCCGCCGGCGAGCGCGCCGTCAGCCGCCCGGAGGCGACCAGGCCGGGCAGGTGGCCGTACAGGGAGAGCAGCGCGAGGAACGCCCCCAGGTCGGCGCTGTGCTCCGGGTCCTCGCGGCGGGTCAGGTCCCGGCGGGCGTAGGCGCGCAGGTGCTCCTGGAAGGCGTCCGGGGTGTCGAAGACGAGCCCGTCCAGCGGCCGGTCCAGCGTCTCGAAGTCCAGCCGGTCGGCCGGATCGGGCACGGCGATGGCGATCAGCCCGGACGCCTGGGCGGAGTACCAGCCGAAGCGGTCGTAGGCGGCGAGGAACTCCGGCCAGGGCATGGCCGTGCGCTCGGGGTGGGCGTGGAACAGCTCGTGGTAGTGGCCGAACCCGATCTCCTTCGCCATCAGCGGCCACACGTCGCGCCGCAGGTCCAGCGGAACGCCCCGGGCCGCCAGGCCGTCGACCGCTTCCGGACCGAAGTACCGGGGGAGCGGGGGCCGGGGTCCCCGCAGCTGGTATCCGGTCTTCGCGTGGTACGGCACCCCGCGCCGCGACCCGACGTGCAGCACGGGTTCGCGGCCGGAGGGCAGGTAGGTCAGTGTGCCGTCCGGCTCCGTGCGGTAGGCGCCGCCCCGGCCCTCGGTGAGCAGTACCATCAGGTCGACGAAGGCCAGCCCGAAGCCCCGCAGCACGACCTCCTCTCCGGGGCGCAGTCCCGACAGGTCGGCGTCGGCGGAGAAGGCGGGCGGCAGATGGAAGCGGCCGTGGCGGCGGGCGAAGTCGGCGTGGACGCGGTGCGCGGAGGCGGGAGCCGAGCCGAGGTGTCCCTGGGCCAGGATCACCAGGTCGGCGCGGAGCGGTTCGCTCCGCCCCGCCAGGCGGACCTCCTGGGGGCCGTCCGCCGGACCGGTGACCGAGGTCGCGGTGGTGCGGTGCCACTCGACGGTCACCGAGGGCGGAAGGTCGGCCAGCGCGCGGCGGAACACCCAGTCCAGATAGGCGCTCTGGGCACGCCGGGTCGGGAAGTCGGCCGGGCCCAGGGTGCGGAGTTCGGCGAGCACCTCCGGGTCGGCCGGCTCGGCGTACGGGGTGAAGCGCGGCGCGTCCGGCCGGGCGAACTGGGCGGCCCATTCGGCCAGCGAGGGGCCGGGACGCACCGGGCCGTCCACCGTGGAGGTCTCGTCGGTGAACATGGTGACGTCCTCGGCCATGGAGTTCATCCGCAGCAGCGGCGACTGCTCCTGCCGCCAGACCCGGCCCGGACCGGGTGGATGCGGGTCCACCAGATGGACCCGCAACTCATGTGTGCCGGACCAGAGTTCGGGCGCGTTGGCGGCGACGCGCTCCAGCAGCCCGGTGGCGCGGGGGCCCGCCCCGACGACCACCACGGTACGAGCGCTCACCGGTCACCGCCGCCGGAGGCGCGGCGGGTCCGGGCACGCGCCACGGTCAGCCACGGGCGGAGCCGGGCGACCGGGGAGGGCGCCAGGGCGCGGGCGGCGCCCCGGCCGTAGTACCGCTCGACGTGGAACTGGCCCACGCTGAGCACCGACGTCACGGCGATGTACCAGACCGTGGCGACCAGCAGCAGCGGGATCACCTGGTACGTCCGGTTGTAGATCAACTGGACCGAGAACAGCAGGTCGTGGACGGCGAGGACACTGACGATGCTGGTGCCCTTCAAGGTGCCGATCAGCATGTTGCCCGCGGTCGGCACGATCGAGCGCATCGCCTGCGGGACGACGATCCGGCGCAGGGTGCGCCATCTGCCGAGCCCCAGTGCCTGCGCCGCCTCGGTCTGCCCGGCGTCCACGGACAGGATGCCGCCCCGGACCACCTCGGCCGCGTACGCCGTCTCGTGCAGGGTGAGGCCGATCAGCGCGGTCAGGGTCGGCCCCAGCAGGTTCACCGTCCTGACGCTGACGAACTCGGGGCCGAACGGGATGCCGAGGCCGAGCGTCGGGTACAACGCGCCGATGTTGAACCAGAACAGCAACTGCACCAGCAGCGGCGTCGACCGGAAGATCCACACATAGCCCCAGCTCAGGCTGCGCAGCACCGGGTTGGAGGAGAGGCGGAGCACCGCGATGCCGGTGCCGAGCAGGAACGCCAGCACCATGACGGCCGCCGTCAGCCACAGGGTCAGCAGGAGACCGTCGAGCACGGCCGCGGTGGTGAAGTACTGCCCCACCACCTCCCACTGGAAGGCGTCGTTGCGGACGACGGAGTTGACCACCATGGCCAGGACCAGCAGGGCGATAGCGGCGGCGATCCAGCGGCCGAGGTGCCGGCGCGGCACGATCCGGGGCGGCCCGGCGCTCTCGGGCGGCGGCTCGGCCGCGACCGGATTCGGAAGAGGGGTGGAGGTGACATCGGAAGGCGTGGCCATCGGTAGACGCTCCGGGAGGGAGGTGCGGACGTGGGCGACCGTCCGGTGGCACGCGTACTCGCGTACGGTGCGGCCGGTGGCCTGCGTCGTCACGTGCCGCGTCCCTCAACGCGACCGGAGGAACACGCCGCGAGGCGGGTCCGTCCGCCGCCGATCGTACGTGCGATGCGCGCACCTCTGTCAACCGGGCGAGAGGCACCGATGGTTGATGTCCGGCATGCGGTCAAGGGTTGACGAAAGCCGAGACGCACTGCTCAATTGACCGCATGGATGCCCAGCAGCGCTTGGTCACGCGCGATCACATCGACTTCGGTCGAGTGTGGTCGTCCTCGTGTCGCGCCTGACTCGGCAGCGGGCCGTCTGACCGGCCCTTTCCCTCCGCCGGCACACCCGGCGCGGGCCGATGCCCACCCCCTTCCGCGCGCTGCCGCCGCACCGTCTCACCCGACGCCCGTCGTCGTCACGTCGCATTTCTGTCGTCACTGATCTGACACTTCATCAACTTGCTGAACAAGAACGCTAGTTCAGTCCTTCACGCCTGCGCTTTCTCGCCGGAAAGGCTCACTCATGCCCGTGGAGTTCCTCGGCATAGCCGCGACCAACGACGGCTCCGAAACCACCCCGCGCTCCGGCGTGGCCTTCGACAAGGACTACACCCTCCGCCTCGCCCGGGCCCACGAGGACCACGGCTGGGACCGGGTGCTGTTCGCCTACGGCTCCGGCTCCCCGGACCCCGCGCCCGCCGCCGCCTACATCGCCGCCCGCACCGACCGGCTGCAGCTCCTGCTCGCCCACCGGCCGAACGTCTCCTACCCCACCTTCGCCGCCAAGACCTTCGCCACCCTGGACCAGATCAGCGAGGGCCGGCTCACCGTCCACTTCATCACCGGCGGCAACGACCACGAACAGGGCCGCGAGGGCGACACCCTTACCAAGGACGAGCGGTACACCCGCACCCGCGAGTACATCCAGATCGTCAAGAAGATCTGGACCACCCACGAGGCGTTCGGCCACGAGGGCGAGCACTACCGCTTCCACGACTTCGTCAGCGACGTCTTCCCCGTCCAACAGCCGCGCCCCGGCGTCTCGTTCGGCGGCTCCTCGGCCGCCGCGTACGCCGCCGGAGGCGCCGAGGCCGACATCTACTGCCTGTGGGGCGAACCGCTGGCCGAGACCGCCGCGCAGATCGAGAAGGTCAAGGCCGCCGCCCGCGAGGCCGGCCGCACCGACGTGCCCCGCATCCAGGTCGCGTTCCGCCCGATCATCGCCCCCACCGAGGAACTGGCCTGGGAGAAGGCGCACCGCACCGTCGGCGCGATCAAGCAGCGCCGCGAGGCCGGCCTCGTCCGCCACCACCGCGCCGGTGCCCCCGAGAATGCCGGCTCGCAGCGCCTGATCGCCATCGCCGAGGCGGGCGAGCGCTACGACCGAGCCCTGTGGACCCCCACCGCCGCCGCGACCGGCGGCGCGGGCAACTCCAACGCCCTGGTCGGCACCCCCGAAACGGTCGCCCAGGCCCTGCTCGACTACTACGACCTCGGCGTCGACATCCTCTCCGCGCGCGGCTACGACCTGCTCGGCGACGCCATCGACTTCGGCCGCCACGTCATCCCGATCGTCCGCGAGGAAATCGCCAAGCGGGACGCCGCCCGCACGGCCGGCACCGGCCCGCTCACGGCGGTGGGCGAGTGAGCCTGCCCGCCCTCTCCGCCCGGTCGGTCGGCCCGCGAGGTCGTCGCCGAGCTGGAACGCGAGGCGCGCGCCCGCGGGTACCGGCGGATCTACCTCACCACCGGACCCCGCCAGCCCGAGGCCCGCGCGCTGTACCTCGACACCGGCTAACGCCCGCTGTTCGACACCGAGGCCGACCCGGAGTCCATCGGCCCGCTGCCCTTCGAGAAACACCTCCCGAGACACCCCGACCCCGAGAAAGACCTCCGCACCGGAAAGGCCACCGCCCAGTGAAGCCCACCGGCATCCCCGGCCGCACCCGCCCGCTCGTGGCCGCCGCCGCGCTCCTGCCCCTGCTGGCCCTGACCGGGTGCGGCTCCGGCGACCCCGCCGGGGCGACCGCGGCGGGAGGCTCGCCCGCGCCGACCGCCGACCCTGTGGCCGCCGTCCACAAGGTCGGCTCCGCCGCCGCCCTGCTGCCCGCCGACGTACGCTCCGCGGGCACCCTGCGCATCGGCGGCTCGGTCGGCGCGCCGCCCTCCGCGTACTACCCGGACGGTTCCCGCACGCCCCAGGGCCAGGACATCGACATCGCCTCGGCGGTCGCCAAGGTGCTCGGGATCAGGCTGGAGCGGCAGGACGCCTCCTTCGAGACCATCCTCCCCGCCCTCGGCAGCGGCAAGTACGACGTGGGCACCGGCAACTTCGGCGTCACCACCGAGCGCCTGAAGACCATCGACTTCGTCACCTACATCGACGACGGCCAGGGCTTCGCCGTGAAACAGGGCGACACCTCCTTCGGAAGCAAGATCACCGAACTGACCCAGCTGTGCGGCCGCACCGTCGGCATCAACGCCGGCACCACCTTCGAGGCCACCCTCGCCGCGCAGAAGGGGGTGTGCGCCAAGGCCGGGAAGAAGCCGTACGAGGTGAAGGTCTACTCGGAGAACGGCGCGACCGTCACCGCGCTCCAGCAGGGCCGTATCGACGTGATCATGTCGACCATCAACGGCCTGCGCTACCAGGCCGCCCAGCCCGCCGCGCACACCGCGTTCCTCGGCGAGTACCACCGCCTCGACGTCGGCTTCGCCTTCAAGAAGGGCTCGAAGCTGACCAAGGCGTTCCAGGCGGCCGTCAACGAGCTGATCAGGAACGGTACTTACGACCGCATCCTCAAGAAGTGGGGCACCACCGGCTCCGCCGTCGACAGCTCGCGGATCAGCCCGCCCGAGCACGCCTGAGACGACACGCGACGAGGGGAGAGCCGATGAACGACGTCATGGTGGACGTACGCGCCGTCCACAAGAGCTTCGGTCCGCTGGAAGTCCTGCGCGGCGTCGACCTGACCGTGCGGGCGGGCGAGGTCACCGTGGTCCTCGGCCCCTCCGGCTCCGGCAAGTCCACCCTGCTGCGCACCATCAACCACCTGGAGAAGGTCGACAGCGGCTGGATCAGCATCGACGGCGAACTCATCGGCTACCGCCGCGCCGGGAACAAGCTGTACGAGCTGAAGGAACGGGACGTCCTCAAACAGCGCACCCACATCGGGTTCGTGTTCCAGTACTTCAACCTGTTCCCGCACCTCACCGTGCTCGACAACCTCCTCGAAGCGCCCGTCTCCGCGCTCCGCCGCCCCAGGAAGGACGCCGAGGCCACCGCGCGCCGCCTGCTCGACCGGGTAGGCCTCGCCGACAAGGCCGACGCCTACCCGCGCCAGCTCTCCGGCGGCCAGCAGCAGCGCGTCGCCATCGCCCGCGCGCTCGCCCTGGAGCCGAAGGTGCTCCTCTTCGACGAACCCACCTCCGCGCTCGACCCCGAGCTGGTCGGCGAGGTCCTGGACGTCATCAAGGACCTCGCCCGCACCGGCACCACCATGATCGTCGTCACCCACGAGATCGGCTTCGCCCGCGAGGCCGCCGACACCGTGGTCTTCATGGACGACGGCACGGTGGTCGAACAGGGCCCGCCCTCCGCCGTGTTGGACACCCCGCGGCGCGAACGCACCCGCGCTTTCCTCGCCAAGGTCCTCTGAGCTGAGGGCGCTTCGGCACCACAAGGAGACCTCCCCGTGTTCACAACCGCCCGCCACGCCGCCGTACCCACGCCCGGCCCAGCCCCGGCAGCCCGTGGCACCGCCCCCACCGACGACCGCACGGCCGCAGCCGTTCACGGCAGAGGTGCCACCCCGGCCCGGACCAGCGTCGCCGCCCGCTGGCGGGCCCTCGCCGAGGAGAAGCACCTCTCCATCCGAGAACTCGCCATCGAGCTCACCGCCCGGCAGTCCTTCATCGGCACCCCCGGCGCGGTCGCCGCCGCCATGGACGAACACGTCCGGACCGACGCGGCCGACGGCTTCATCCTCGTACCCCACCTCAGCCCCGGCGGACTCGACGAGTTCGTCGACCGGGTCGTCCCGCTGCTCCAGGAACGCGGCGTCCTGCGCACCGAGTACCAGGGCCCCACCCTGCGCGACCACCTCGGCCACCCCGCACCCCGCCCGGAGGAGACCGCGTGAGATTCCAGGTCCTCACCATCGGCGGCCACGCCCCGCACCCTCTGACCGGTGAACAGGTGCCCGCCGCCGACCGGTTGACCGAGATCGTGGAGACGGGCGTCGTCGCCGAGGAGCTGGGCTTCGACGCGTACGCGATCGGGGAGCGGCACGCCGGGCCCTTCCTCTCCTCCGGCCCCACCGTGCTGCTCGGCGCGCTCGCCGCCCGCACCTCCCGCATCCGGCTGCTCACCGGCGTCACCGTCCTCGCCGTCCTCGACCCCGTCCGGGTCGCCGAGGACTACGCCACCCTCCACCAGCTCTCCCGCGGCCGCCTCGAACTCGTCATCGGCAAGGGCGCCGAGGCCGGCCACTTCGACCTCTTCGGCCTCGACGAGAGCCTCCAATGGGACTACGAGGCCGAGAAGTACGAGCTGCTGCGCAGGCTCTGGCGCGAGGAGGACGTCACCTGGCAGGGCGAGTTCCGCCCGCCCCTGACCGGCGTCACCACCCTCCCGCGCCCCTACGAAGGCCGCCCGCCCCGCGTCTGGCACGGCTCCGCCACCAGCCTCAACTCCCCCGAACTGGCGGCCCGGCACGGCGACCCCCTGTTCAGCGCCAACGCCATCCAGCCCCGCGCCGCGTACACCCGGCTCATCGACCACTACCGGGAACGCTTCGCCGCCCACGGCCACGACCCGGCCGGCGCCTACGTCGGCGCCGGTTCCGGCGGCCTGTTCCTCGCCCGCACCAGCCAGCGGGCCGTCGCCGAGTTCAAGGAGTTCTACGAGGCCCGCGTCCGCCAGTCGTACAAGCCCCACCTGGCCGGCAGGCCGGGCTACAACACGCCGTTCGCCACCGTGGAGGAGGCGATCGCGGACGGCCCCCACCTCATCGGCAGCCCCCAGCAGGTCATCGACAAGATCCTCGGCTTCCACGCCGCCTACCGCCACGACCTGCAGTCCGTCACCGTCGACGGCTCCGGCCTCTCCCAGCCCCGGCAGACCGACCAGCTCAGGTGGTTCGCCGAGGAGATCGCACCCGTGGTGCGGACGGAAGCGCCCACCACCCTGTGGCAGCAGGCGTAGCCCCCGCCCACCGAACCCCGCTCGAAAGGCCACCCTCATGGCAACCGTCCTGTCCGTCTCCGGCAGCCCCTCCGCCACCTCCCGCACCGGCCGCCTGCTGCGCCACCTGGACGAGCGGCTCAGCAGCCAGGGACACCGGGTCGTCCCCCTGGACGTGCGCGGACTGCCCGCCGACGCACTCCTCGGCGCCGACGTACGGCACCCGGCGATCGCGGCCGCCGCCGAGCTGGTCGACCGGGCCGACGGCATCGTGATCGGCACCCCCGTCTACAAGGCCGCGTACTCCGGGCTGCTCAAGTCCTTCCTCGACCTGCTCCCGCAGTACGCCCTCACCGGCAAGACGGTCCTGCCCCTCGCCACCGGCGGCACCACGGCCCATGTGCTCGCCATCGACTACGCGCTCCGGCCGGTGCTCAGCTCCATGGGCGCTGCCCACATAGTCCAGGGCTGGTTCACCCTCGACAAGGACATAGTGGTCCGCGACGACGGCACCGTGGCCCTCGCACCCGGCACCGCCGAGGCGCTGGCCCAGATCACCGACCGGTTCTCCGTCGCCCTCGGCGGCCGCACCCTGTTGGCCGCGACCGGCTGACGTAAGGCCCCCACCCGGCCCGCCCGCTCAGCCGCTGCCCACCAGCTCGCCGGTCAGCGTGCTGTGCAGGCGGGCGCTGCGCTCGTCCAGGCCACTGATCTCGACCGTCTTGCCGTGCTCGGCGTATCGCGCCTCGACGGCGTCCAGCGCGGCGACGGACGAGGCGTCCCACACCTGGGCGGCGGACAGGTCGATCACCACCCGGCCGGGATCGGTGGCGTAGGCGAACCTGTGTGCCAGGTCGTCGGCCGAGGCGAAGAACAGGTTGCCGGTGACCCGGTACACCACCGTCGAACCGTCCGGATCGTGCACCGAGGTGACACCGGCCGAGCGCGCCACCCGGCGGGCGAACACGCCCAGCGCGACCAGCGAGCCGGTCACCACACCGATCGCCAGGTTCTGGGTGACCACCACGACCACCACCGTGAGCACCATGACCGTGATCTCCCCGGCCGGCATCCGCCGCAGGGTGCGCGGCGCCACGGAGTGCCAGTCGAAGGTCGCCACCGACACCATCACCATCACCGCGACCAGCGCGGCCATCGGGATCTTCGACACCACCGGCCCGAAGACGACGCACAGCACCATCAGGAACACCCCGGCCAGGAACGTCGACAACCGGGTACGGGCACCCGACACCCGTACGTTGATCATGGTCTGGCCGATCATCGCGCAGCCGCCCATGCCGCCGAGGAAACCCGTCACGATGTTGGCCACGCCCTGGCCGACCGACTCCCGCGTCTTGGACGAGCGGGTGTCGGTGATGTCGTCCACCAGCCGCGCCGTCATCAGCGACTCCATCAGCCCGACCAGAGCCATGGCCAGCGCGTAGGGCGCGATCGTGGTCAGCGTGTCCAGGGTGAACGGCACGTCCGGCAGCCCGGGCACCGGCAGCGACGAGGGCAGCGCGCCCCGGTCGCCCACGGTCGGCGCCGCGATGCCCGCGGCCACGGTGACAGCGGTGAGCGCCACGATCGACACCAGCGGCGCCGGGACCGCGCGCGTCACCTTCGGGAAGAGCACCAGCAGCGCCACCCCGGCCGCGAACAGCGGATAGACGGGCCAGGGCACGCCGGTCAGCTCCCGTAGCTGCGTCAGGAAGATGAGCACCGCCAGGCCGTTCACGAAGCCGACCATCACACTGCGCGGCACGAACCGCAGCAGCCGTGCCACCCCCAGCGCGCCCAGCACGATCTGGAGGACACCCGCAAGGATCACCGTCGCGATCAGGTACCCGAAACCGTGCTCCCGGTTCATCGGGGCGATCACCAGCGCCACCGCACCGGTCGCGGCGGAGATCATGGCCGGACGCCCGCCGACGAACGCGATGGTCACCGCCATGGTGAACGACGCGAACAGGCCGATGGCCGGGTCCACCCCGGCGATCACCGAGAAGGAGATGGCCTCCGGGATCAGGGCCAGCGCCACCACCAGGCCGCCCAGCACCTCGGTGCGCAGCACCCGCGGGTCGGACAGCCAGGACGGACGCCGGAAACGGCGCGGGTGTGCGGTGGGCTGGGGCGCGGGCGTGATCAAGAGCAGGGGCACCTGTCGGGCTCGGGAGCGCCCGGTACGGCTCCGGGCACAAAGGCGCCCAGTCTACTGTGGGCGGCGGTCCGGTCCCCGGCCCCGCGAACCTGCGGGCCCGCCCCTACCGGGGCATGATGGGAAAACCGACGCAGTCCCCGGAGCCCGAAGGCGGTGCCGACATGCCCGCAGCCACCCTCGCCGAGGTCGTCCACCAGGCCGGCTGGAAGGTCATCCCGCTCGACCTCGCCGGCGTCACGGACCAGGCCGGATTCATGGACCGCGCCACCAAGGCGCTCGACCTGCCCGAGTTCGCCGGACGCAACTGGCAGGCGTTCCAGGACGCCTGCGGCGACATCGGCTGGGGTCCGGAGGTCGCGGGCCGCCTCCTCGTCGTCATCGGCTGGCGCGACTACGCCAAGGCCCAGCCCGAGCAGTGGGAGAGCGCGCAGCAGGTCCTCGAGTCGGTCGCGGGTCGGCAGCAGGAGTACGACTCGACGCTCGCGGTCGTCCTGACCCTCGTCTGACCGCTCCGAGGGCGCTGCTCCGAGAACTCCGAGAGCGTCCGCGCGCGTTTTCCCGCGCCCTCGGAGTTGTTTTCTTGTGACCGATAAAGATCCGATGCGGATCGTTTTCTTCTCCTTCCGCCGTGGAAATTCATCGGCTTTATCGATCTGCCGTACGACGCCTCATACCAGAGCGGGACGCGGACCGGGAGACTTTGTCAACTGCCCACCGCATCTGCCGCACAGGCAACTAGCGTGAATGCCCGTCGGACGACTCAGGGCCCCTTTTTCCCATTCCTCTTTTCCGACACCAGGGCCCGACGGACCAGTACGAGGACGCAGATGTCTCACCTCCGCGCACCGGTCTCCCGTGCCGACCGCCGAGAGGGCGGCCGCCACGGAAGACCGGTCGCCCGACCCGCTCCCGCACTGCCCGAGACGCTCCTTCGACCCCAGCTCACGCGCCTCGCCGTGCTCCCGCCCGTCGCGGTGGCGCTCGCCGCGACCGCGGCCGTCGTCTTCACCGTCCGCTCCACCGGCGCGCACACCGGTCTCGCCCTGTGGGCGGTGCTCGCCCTGACCGTCCTGGTCGCCGGAGCCGCCATCGGTATCGCCGCCGTGGCCGCCGACCGGGCCGCCCGCTCCGTGGGCGACCGCGTCGGCGCCCTGCGCCGCAACGCCGCCCGGAGCGAGGCCGACCTGCGCGCCCTGGTCGACGCGCTGCGCCGCGGCGAGGCACCGCCGCGCGGCAAACCGCGCCGCAGGCCGCCGGAGGACGCCGACGACTTCGAACTCCTCGCCGCCGACCTGGCCCGTGCGCACGACGGCGCCGTCACCGCCGTCGTCCGCGCGGCCCAGCTCTCCAGCCAGACCGCCGACGAACAGAAACTCGAGGTCTTCGTCAACCTCGCCCGGCGCCTCCAGTCCCTCGTGCACCGGGAGATCTCCATCCTCGACGAGCTGGAGAGCGAGATCGAGGACCCCGACCTGCTCAAGGGGCTCTTCCACGTCGACCACCTCGCCACCCGCATCCGCCGCCACTCCGAGAACCTCGCCGTGCTCGGCGGCGCGGTCTCCCGGCGCCAGTGGAGCAACCCGGTCGACATGACCGAGGTGCTGCGCTCCGCCATCGCGGAGGTCGAACAGTACTCACGGGTCAAGCTCGTCCCGCCGATCGAGGGCGAGCTGCGCGGTCACGCCGTCGCCGACGTCATCCACCTCCTCGCCGAACTGGTCGAGAACGCCACCGTGTTCTCCGCTCCGCAGACCCAAGTCCTGCTGCGCACCAACCTCGTGACCTCCGGACTCGCCGTCGAGGTGGAGGACCGGGGACTCGGCATGCCGGTCGAGGAACAGCACCGCATGAACGCCCTCCTCGCCGACCCCGACCAGGTCAACGTCGCCAGCCTGCTGGCCGACGGCCGCATCGGTCTCTACGTCGTCTCCCAACTCGCCCGCCGCCACGGCATCTCGGTGCGCCTGCAGACCAACATCTACGGGGGAGTGCAGGCGGTACTGGTGGTGCCGCAGGCCCTGCTGGGGGCTTCGGGTCCGGCTCCGGTCGGGGTTGGGGCTGGGGCTGGGACCGGTGCGTCTGAGGGGGCGGGCTTGGTCCTGCCCGAGTCCGGTGTGGTGGGGGCTGGGGCGGTTCCGGCCGGCGGGGCCGCGGTTCCGGGTGCTCAGGTCACCGGACGGCACCGGCAGGTGGCGCGGGCCGAGAGCGGGGGCGCGGCAGCGGCTGTGGGTGTGGGTGCAGGGGTGGCCGGTGGCGTTGCCTCGACGGGCGGTGTCGTGCCGCCTCCGCTGCCCAGGCGCGGCGCCCAGGAGCAACGGCCCAATCCCGCAGAAGCGGTGCCCGGCATCAGCGCCGGGGACCGGACCGTGGTGGAGAGCCACGCGAGCGTGCTCCCGACTCCGCGCGGGGGAGTGGCCCCCGGCGTGGAGAAGCCCCGGCTGCCCCGTCGGCGCGCTCAGGAGCACATCGTGCCGCAGCTGCGCGGGGGACCCGTGCCGCGTCCGGACGCCGACCCGGTCGTGGGCCACGACCCCGGGCTCATGGCCGCCTTCCAACGGGGCGTCGGCCTCGCCGAGTCCCAGCAGAGCCTTGAGGCCGAGGGGCAGGGGTACGGGGAGACGCCGTCTGTCGGAGACGGCGTGTTCATGGGGGCGGCGTACGTGGAGGGCCCTGCTGTGGACGCCGGGCACATGGGTGCTGAGGGGGTGGGTGCCGGGCACGTGGAGTCGGGCCACCTGGACGCTGGCCACACGGAACCGGGCCACGTGGACACGGGGCACATCGCGGTCGGCCACATGGGCCCGGAACACATGGCGCCAGCCCCCATGGAGCCAATGCCCATGGCGATCGGCCACATGGAGCCAACACACGTGGGCGTCAGCCACATGGCGCCGGAACACACAGATCCCGGCCACACAGCGTCCGCCCACACAGCGTCCGCCCCCACAGACCCCGGCCACATGGACCCTGCCCCCATGGACCCCAGCCACATGGAGCCAGGGCTCATGGACAGGAGCGCGCCCCCCGCATGACGCACACCCCCACTACGCCCATCACTTCCACTCCCACTCCCACCCCCCACCCCAGCGCTCCCGCAGACCTTCGTACCCCAAGGAGTCGATCCACCATGGCGAGCGATGCGCCGACCGCCCACGCATCCGACCTCGACTGGCTGCTGAGCGGCCTCGTGCAGCGCGTCCCGCACACCGGCAGCGCGGTGCTGCTGTCCTGCGACGGGCTGGTGAAGTCCGTGCACGGACTGGACCCCGACAGCGCCGACCACATGGCCGCGCTCGCCTCCGGCCTGTACTCCCTCGGCCGCAGCGCGGGCGTCCGGTTCGGGGACGGCGGGGAGGTCCGGCAGGTCGTGGTCGAACTGGACTCCACCCTGCTGTTCGTCAGCACGGCCGGCTCCGGCACCTGTCTCGCCGTGCTCGCCGGCCGCGAGGCCGACGCCGCCGTGCTGGGCTACGAGATGGCGATGCTGGTCAAGAGCGTCCGCCCCTACCTCGTCACCGCGCCCCGGCAGCCCGCCGCCGACCCCTCGGCGATGAGGCCGTGAGCGTGGCCGCCGTGGGCGACGGGCCCTGGGTCGACGACGCGGCCGGCCGCCTGGTGCGCCCCTTCACGGTCAGCGGCGGCCGTACCGAACCCAGCGTCGCCCTGGACCTGATCTCCCAGGTGATGGCGACCGGCGTGACCCCGCTCGGCTATCTCGGACCCGAGCACGCGCAGGCGCTCGACCTGTCCCGCGCGCCCGTCTCGGTGGCCGAGGTCTCCGCGCATCTGCGCCTGCCCGCCGTGGTCACCAAAGTGCTGCTCTCGGACCTCGTCGACTGCGGGGCGCTGACCACCAAGCCCCCCGCCTTCCACCACAACCCCACTGACCGGTCTCTGCTGGAGGCAGTGCTCGATGGACTACGACGACAGCTCTGACCCCTTCCCCACCGCGCTCAAGATCCTGGTGGCCGGGGGCTTCGGGGTGGGCAAGACGACCTTCGTGGGCGCGGTCAGCGAGATCGCGCCGCTCAGCACGGAGGAACTGCTCACCACGGCCGGCGCGGCCACGGACAGTCTCGACGGGGTCGAGAACAAGGTCGAGACGACCGTGGCCATGGACTTCGGCCGCATCACCCTCGACCCCCGGCACGTCCTCTACCTGTTCGGGACGCCCGGCCAGGAGCGGTTCTGGTTCATGTGGGACGAGCTGTGCGAGGGTGCGCTCGGCGCGGTCGTCCTCGTCGACACCCGTCGTCTGGAGGAGTGCTTCGCCGCCGTCGACTTCTTCGAGGAGCGCGGCGTCGCCTTCATCGTGGCCGTCAACGAGTTCGACGGCGGCTTCCGCTACGCCCCCGACGAGGTGCGCGCCGCCCTCGACCTGAGCCCCGCCGTCCCGGTCGTCCCCTGCGACGCCCGTATCTCCAGCTCCGGCGTGCAGACCCTGCTCACCCTCGTACAGCACCTCCTCGCCCACGCCCCGGCGCCCGCCTCCGTCCAGGGAGCCCGGTCATGACGTACGAGCCGGCCCGCCGGGTCCGTGGCCTGCTGCTCACCCCGGAGGACAAGGAGGCGCCGGCCCGGACCTCCCGGCTGCGCGCCCTGGGCCTCGGGGAACGTCCCGTGGCCGCCCTCGACGCCTTCGCCGACCACCTCGCCAAGGCCGTCGGCGCGCCGTACGCCATGGTCAACTTCGTCGGCGAGCGCCGTCAGTACTTCGCGGGCCTGAGCGCCCCGCCCACCGGCCCCCTGGCCCGTGAGGACGGTGCCCGGCCCGAGGCCGTCCGGGTGCTGCCCCGGGAACATGGGTTCTGCCCCCATGTGGTGGTCCGCCACAAGGCCCTCGTGCTGGAGGACGTCCGCGACTACCCGCGCTTCGCGGGCAACCCGATCGTCGACGACCTCGGCATCCGGTCCTACCTCGGCGCGCCGCTCATCGACAGTTCCGGCATGGTGCTCGGCACCGTGTGCGCCGCCGACACCGAGCCCCGCACCTGGGGCAAGCCCGGTCTTGAGGCCATCAAGGGGATGGCCGCGGAACTCGCCGTACGCATCGAACGGGCGGCCGAGGACGGGCTGCCGATATGAACGGGCCCTGACAGAAACGGAGTTGGACGGCACCCGGCGAGGTGTGAAGCGGAGCTGAGGCGCCGGTTAAGAAAAGCTCGATGGATTACGGTCGGCGCATACGGCAGATTGCGGGGTGATTCCACCCCTCGGACCCGGTGCGGACGCCTCGGCGTGCCCGCGCGCCCGGGCCTCACCCACAGGAGCCGTAGCGTTGAAGGCGCTGGTCAAGGAGAAGGCGGAGCCCGGTCTCCGGCTCATGGACGTGCCCGAGCCCGAAGTGGGTCCCGGTGACGTGCTCATCAAGGTCATGCGGACCGGCATCTGCGGCACCGACCTGCACATCCGGGCCTGGGACGGCTGGGCGCAGCAGGCGATCCGCACCCCGCTGATCGTCGGCCACGAGTTCGTCGGGCAGGTCGTCGAGATTGGCCGCGACGTCGACGACATCCGGATCGGCGACCGGGTCAGCGGCGAAGGGCACCTGGTCTGCGGCAAGTGCCGCAACTGTCTCGCCGGCCGCCGCCACCTGTGCCGTTCCACCGTCGGCCTGGGCGTGGGCCGTGACGGCGCCTTCGCCGAGTACGTGACGCTGCCCGCGTCGAACGTGTGGGTGCACCGGGTCCCCGTGGACCTGGACATCGCCGCCGTGTTCGACCCGTTCGGCAACGCCGTGCACACCGCGCTGTCCTTCCCGCTGGTTGGCGAGGACGTCCTGATCACCGGCGCCGGACCGATCGGCCTCATGGCCGCCGCCGTGGCCCGGCACGCGGGCGCCCGCAACGTCGTCGTCACCGACGTCAGCGAGGAGCGCCTCGAACTGGCCCGCAAGATAGGAGTGAGCCTGGCACTGAACGTCTCGCGTTCCACGATCGCGGACGGTCAGCGGGAGCTGGGCCTGCGCGAGGGCTTCGACATCGGCCTGGAGATGTCCGGCCGCCCCGAGGCCATGCGCGACATGATCGCCAACATGACCCACGGCGGCCGCATCGCCATGCTGGGCCTGCCGTCGCAGGAGTTCCCGGTGGACTGGTCCCGGATCGTCACCTCGATGATCACCATCAAGGGCATCTACGGCCGGGAGATGTTCGAGACCTGGTACGCCATGTCGGTCCTCCTGGAGGGCGGCCTCGACCTCGCCCCCGTGATCACCGGCCGGTACGACTACCGCGACTACGAGGCGGCCTTCGAGGACGCGGCCAGCGGCAAGGGCGGCAAGGTCATCCTCGACTGGACCGCGTAACCCCCGTCAGCACCTTCGAAGGAGCCCCATGTTCGACACCGTCCGCGACGACCTCCGCGCCACCCTCGACGAGATCCGCGCCGCCGGGCTGCACAAGCCCGAGCGCGTCATCGGCACCCCGCAGTCCGCGACCGTCGAGGTCACCGAGGGCGGCCGCCCCGGCGAGGTCCTCAACTTCTGCGCCAACAACTACCTCGGCCTCGCCGACCACCCCGAGGTCGTCGCCGCCGCCCACGAGGCGCTCGACCGCTGGGGCTACGGCATGGCCTCCGTGCGCTTCATCTGCGGCACCCAGGAGGTCCACAAGGAGCTGGAGGCCCGCCTGTCGGCGTTCCTCGGCCAGGAGGACACGATCCTCTACTCCTCCTGCTTCGACGCCAACGGCGGTGTCTTCGAGACCCTGCTCGGCCCCGAGGACGCGGTGATCTCCGACGCCCTCAACCACGCCTCCATCATCGACGGCATCCGCCTGTCCAAGGCCCGCCGCTTCCGCTACGCCAACCGCGACCTCGCCGACCTGGAGACCCAGCTCAAGGAGGCCAGCGCGGGCGGCGCCCGGCGCAAGCTGATCGTCACCGACGGCGTCTTCTCCATGGACGGCTACGTCGCCCCGCTCGCCGAGATCTGCGACCTGGCCGACCGCTACGACGCGATGGTCATGGTCGACGACTCGCACGCCGTCGGCTTCGTCGGCGCCGGCGGCCGCGGCACGCCCGAGCTGCACGGCGTGATGGACCGCGTCGACATCATCACCGGCACCCTCGGCAAGGCCCTCGGCGGCGCCTCCGGCGGTTACGTCGCCGCCCGCGCCGAGATCGTCGCCCTGCTGCGCCAGCGCTCGCGCCCGTACCTCTTCTCCAACACCCTCGCCCCGGTGATCGCCGCGGCCTCGCTGAAGGTCCTCGACCTGCTGGAGTCCGCCGACGACCTGCGCGTGCGGCTCGCCGAGAACACCGCGCTGTTCCGCTCCCGCATGACCGAGGCCGGCTTCGACATCCTGCCCGGCGACCACGCCATCGCCCCGGTGATGATCGGCGACGCGGCCGAGGCCGGCCGCATGGCGGAGCTGCTGCTGGAGCACGGGGTGTACGTGATCGCCTTCTCGTACCCGGTGGTCCCGCAGGGCAAGGCGCGCATCCGCGTCCAGCTCTCCGCGGCCCACTCCACCGAGGACGTGAACCGCGCCGTGGACGCCTTCATCGCGGCGCGCGCCGAGCTGGCGGGCTGACCAGCGCGGACCAGCACGGCCCCCTTGCGATAATGGGGGCATGATCGAGGCGCGGCGGCTCCACATCCTCCGTGCGGTGGCCGACCACCGCACGGTCACGGCGGCGGCCGCCGCGCTGTACCTCACCCCCTCCGCGGTATCCCAGCAGCTCACCGCGCTGGAGCAGGAGACCGGCCACCGCCTGGTCGAGCGCGGCGCGAAGGGGGTACGCCTCACCCCGGCCGGCGAGATCCTGCTGGGCCACACCAACGCGGTGCTGGCCCGGCTGGAGCGTGCGGAGGCGGAGCTTGCCGCCTACGGCAAGGGCGAGGCGGGGACGGTCACCGTCGCCGCCTTCGCCACCGGCATCGCCCAGGTCGTGGCGCCCGCCCTGGCCCGGCTGGGCCGCTGCGCGCCCGGCATAGAGATCCGGGTCCGGGACGCCGAGGGCGACGCGAGCCTCAGGATGCTGCTGGACCGGCAGGTGGACGTGGCCGTGGCCGTCGAGTACCGGGGCGCGCCGCCCGCCGACGACCCGAGACTCACCCATCTCCCGCTCTACGCCGAGCCGTTCGACGCCGTCGTACCGGTCTGCCACCGGCTCGCGGACGACGCCGAGGTGCCGCTGGCGGAGCTGTCCAAGGACCCGTGGATCGGCCCGTACCCCGGCAACCCCTGCCACGACGTGGTGGTCCTGGCCTGCGAGAGCGCCGGGTTCCAGCCGCGTCTGGAGCACTCCTCCGACGACTTCCGCGCGGTGGTCGCGCTGGCCTCGGCCGCCGCGGGCGTGGCCCTCGTGCCCCGCTCCGCGCTGCGCGGCATGGATCTGACGGGTGTGGTCGTCCGGCCCGTCGACGGCGTGGCCCCGACCCGGCGCGTGTTCGCGGCCGTGCGCCGGGGCGCCGAGGGGCATCCGCTGATCCGCCCGGTGCTGGAGGCGCTCGGGCAGGCCGCGGCCGAGGGCTGAGCCGGGGCCGTTGTCAGTGCCGGGGGTTACGGTGCGTTGCATGCCGGACGCAGAAGACGTACGCCGTATCGCCCTGTCCTTCCCGGACACGACCGAGAAGACGGCCTGGAGCATGCCCACCTTCCGGGTGGCCGGGAAGATGTTCGCCACGCTCCCCGACGAGGAGACCTCCCTGGCCGTGCGCTGCCCGAAGGAGGAGCGGGACGAACTGGTGCTGGCCGAGCCGGAGAAGTTCTGGATCGCCCGTCACGAGGCCCAGTTCGCCTGGGTGCGCGCGAGACTCGCGGCGCTGGAGGGCGAGGACGAGCTGCGGGACATCCTCGCCGACTCCTGGCGCCAGGCGGCACCCCCGCGGCTGCTGGAGGAGCATCCGGGACTCGGGGTGCCGCAGGAGCGCTAGACGCTGACCGTGGCCGCCCCGACGAACGCGCCGATCCGTTCCCGCAGGCCGTGGGCGTCCAGGCCGTGCGCCGTGAGATGTTCGTCGAGGGTGCCGTACCGGCGCAGCTCGCGGCGGCCGACGCCGAGGCCGAGGACGCGGTGCGGCACGTCGGCCAGGGCCTCGGTGGCGGCGCGGGTCGAGGTGCCGGCGAGGTAGGGCTCGACCAGGACCACGTCCGTTCCCGCCGCCTCGGTGGCCCGGCGCAGGGCCGCCGCGTCGAAGGGCCGCACGGTCGTCGCGTACAGGACGGTCACGTCCAGGCCCTCGGTGGCGGCGAGGACGGCGTCCAGCATCGGCCCGACCGCGACGACCACCCCGGCCCGCCCCTCGCGCACGGTGCGGAAGCGGGCGCCGTCGACGGGCAGGGCGAGCCGGTTGCGCTGGAGGGAGAGGCGTACGTACACCTTGTCGTCGCCCGCCGCGACGGCGTGCCGCAGCAGGGTCTCGGCCTCGTCCGGGTGGCCGGGCACGTGCACGGTCCAGCCGTCCAGGGTGTCGAGGAGGGCCACGTCGCCCGGCGACATGTGGGTCTGGCCGCCGGCCGGCCAGTCGAACGAGCCGCCCGCGCTGACCAGGACCGCGCCGGTGTCCTGGTGGCCGAGGTCCAGCTTGATCTGCTCGAACGGCCGCTCGACGAGGAACGCGGCGAAGGTGTGCACGACGGGGCGCATCCCGGTGAGGGCGAGGCCGGCGGCGGCCCCGACGAGGAGCTGCTCGCGGATGCCGACGTTGATCAGCCGGTCGGGGTGCCGCCGGGCGGCGTCCGTGAACGCGTCGCGGCCGATCTCGGCGAGGACGACCGCGACCCGGGGGTCCTCGTCCAGCAGCTGGGAGGCGACGGTGCCGAACCGGTCACGCATGGTTTCCATGATGTCCACGAGGGTGGGCCTTTCTGATCCGGTCAGTGGGCGTTCTTCGGTTCCACACGGGCGACGACCGCGTGCGGCCGGCCGGGATGCGGCGCGGTGAGGGCCGCGTACAGGGCGGTGTGATCGCGTCCGTCGACGGTCGCGGTGGACCAGTTCGCCGCCTCGAACCGGGCCGCGATGCCGCCGGGCAGGGCGTGACTGGCGGAGGCGTTGTCCACGACCACCGTGTGGAGCCGGTCGAGCCCCGCCGCACCGGCGTAGGCGATCGCCTCGTGGTTGCTGCCCTCGTCCAGCTCGGCGTCCCCGATCAGCACCCAGACGGCCGGCCCCGCCAGCCCCTGCGCCCGCAGCCCGAGCGCGCTGCCGACGGCCAGCGGAAGCCCGTGCCCGAGCGACCCGCTGCCGATCTCGGCGCCCGGCACGAGCACCCGGTCGGGGTGGTGGCCGAGCGGCGAGTCGTAGCCGCCGAAGCCGGGGAGCCACTCCTCGGGCACGAACCCCTTCGCCGCCAGGACCGCGTAGTACGCCATCGGCCCGTGCCCCTTGCTCAGCAGGAACCGGTCCCGGTCGGGGGCCCCGGCCCGCCCGGGGGTGACGTCGAGCACCCGGTCGTACAGCACCCACAGCACGTCGAGCGTGGAGGTGGCGGCGAAGTCGTGCTTCTCGTCGCCGGTCATCAGGCTCATCAGGCGGGGCAGATCGTCGTATCCGTGGTCCGCTGTGATCGTCATGCGGACGATCCTGCAACCTCAAGCCCGGTTGAGGTCAACAACCGAACGGTGCGCGAGCACCGACCCGAGTGCGGTATTGTTTCCCTGCACGTTTCGACCAGGGAAACCCCAGGTCAAACAGCATCGGGACGTGGCGCAGCTTGGTAGCGCACTTGACTGGGGGTCAAGGGGTCGCAGGTTCAAATCCTGTCGTCCCGACTCGAGAGAGTCGCAGATCAGGGCCGTCGCCGGAGAAATCCGGCAACGGCCCTCGGTCATTCCCGGGACCCGTGCGCTTCAGTCGCTCCCCGCCGCACGCAAGTGCTTCCGCTCCGCCAGTTCCTCCTCGGTGACGAGTTCGAGCAGCGGTTTGCCCGGCTCGCAGACGAGGGTGGCCAGGAAGCGGAGCGGGATGTCGGGGCGGTGGTTGGCGTCCTGGTAGTGGATCACGTCGCCGCCCGGCTCCCAGAAGGCTTCGCCCGCCCGGATCACTCTCGGCGGCTGTCCTTCCACCTCGTAGAGCATCTCGCCTTCCATCACGTAGCCGAAGACGGGGCCGGAGTGGCGGTGGGCAGGGGTGCCGGGGTCGCCGGGCGGGAACTCGACGCGGGCGGTGACGACGTGCGCGCCCGCGGGGAAGGCGGGAGGCTCGGCGTCGTCGAGCACGGTGACGGCGGTCTTCCACGCCTCGGAGCGGTGTCCGTTCTCAGGCATCGTGCCGCTCCTGGAGCCACTGCTCGTACGACGTCGTGCCCAGACGGGCGCCCGGCGGGGCGATGACGGCGTCCTGCGGGACCTGGCCGAACAGGCCCGCGCTGTCGTCGATGATCACCTCACGGTCGTCGGGGTGCGCCCGGAGGGTGAGCCGGCCCAGCTCGTCGAGGGAGACCACGTCGGGGCCCGCGACATTGACGACGGCGTTCCTGGGCGGAGCGGTGGCGGCCTCGACGAGGGTGTCGACCACGTCGTCCACGGCGACCGGCTGGAGCCGGGTGGTGGGCAGCCGTACGGTGTCGCCCGACGTGGTCCAGGACATGATCGGTTCGACGAAGTCCATGAACTGGGTGGCCCGCACGATCGTGTAGGGGACGGGGCCGGCCTCCACCAGGCGTTCCTGCTCCAGCTTCGCCCGGTAGTAGGCCACGTCCGGCACCTGGTCGATCCCGACGATGGACAGGAGCACCACTTTCCGGACCCCGGCCCCGTCCGCCGCGCGCAGCAGCGTCTGTGTGGTGGTGCGGAAGAACGGCATGGCGTCCTCGTCGAAGCTGGGCGCGTCGATGGTGTTGACGACGGCGTCGGCTCCGGCCAGCGCGTCCGGCACACCTTCCCCGGTCAGCAGGTCGACTCCGGTGGAACGGTCGTGGGCGGCGACCTCGTGGCCCGCCGCCCGTAACTTCCTCACCAGGCGCGATCCGACGAATCCGCCCGCCCCGACGACGGCGATCTTCATATGAGAGGTCCTCTCCGGTCGGCGACTCAGCGGCTCAGCTACTCGGGGCTGAGTCGCTCAGCCACTCAGCGACTCAATACGAGCGCGGCGGCCGCCGCCGAAGTGGCGGCTGCCGCCGCGCCCAGCGCGTATCCCACACAGCGCAGCCGCAGCACGCGGTAGCGCTCCTCGTACTCGCCGCGCAGCGACCGGCAGCGGGCCGCGATGCGCTCCAGGTCCTGCCGGGCACGGCGCAGGCTGTCGGAGACGTAGAGCTGCTCGATCTCCTCGCGCTGCGCCGTGGTCGGCCACTCCATGCGCTCGACGAACTCGTGTGCGCGCTGTTCGGCCACCGCGATGGTGGCCTGCCACAGCAGGTATCCCTCGACCTGGTCGCCGAGTCCGGTGCCTTCGGCTTCCTGTCCCGGCAGCTTGGTCATGGTGATCTCCGGACTCAGTGCCCGATGGCGAAGGCCTCGCGCTCCGCCCGCGCGATGTCGGGGTGGTGCAGGTCGAACGCCGGGGACTCGCTGCGGATGCGCGGCACGGTGAGGAAGTTGTGGCGCGGCGGCGGGCAGGAGGTCGCCCACTCCAGCGAGCGGCCGTAGCCCCACGGGTCGTCCACCTTGACCGGCTTGCCGTACTTCGCGGTCTTCCAGACGTTGTAGAAGAACGGCAGGATCGACAGGCCGAGCAGGAACGAGAAGATCGAGGAGACGGTGTTCAGCGCGGTGAAGCCGTCGGCCGCCAGGTAGTCGGCGTACCGGCGCGGCATGCCCTCGGCGCCCAGCCAGTGCTGGACCAGGAACGTGCCGTGGAAGCCGATGAACAGCGTCCAGAAGGTGATCTTGCCCAGGCGCTCGTCCAGCATCTTGCCGGTGAACTTCGGCCACCAGAAGTGGAAGCCGGCGAACATCGCGAAGACGACCGTGCCGAACACCACGTAGTGGAAGTGCGCCACCACGAAGTAGGAGTCGGACACATGGAAGTCCATCGGCGGCGAGGCCAGGATGACACCGGTCAGACCACCGAAGAGGAACGTCACGAGGAACCCGGTCACCCACAGCATCGGTGTCTCGAAGGAGACCGAGCCCTTCCACATCGTGCCGATCCAGTTGAAGAACTTCACACCGGTCGGGACCGCGATGAGGAACGTCATGAACGAGAAGAACGGCAGCAGCACACCGCCGGTGACATACATGTGGTGCGCCCACACCGTCACCGAGAGACCGGCGATCGCGATGGTGGCCGCGATCAGACCCATGTAACCGAAGATCGGCTTGCGGGAGAACACCGGGATGATCTCGGTGACGATGCCGAAGAACGGGATCGCGATGATGTACACCTCTGGATGGCCGAAGAACCAGAAGAGGTGTTGCCACAGCAACGCCCCGCCGTTGGCCGCATCGAAGACGTGCGCGCCGAATTTGCGGTCCGCCTCCAGCGCCAGCAGGGCCGCCGCGAGCACGGGGAAGGCGAACAGGACCAGCACACTGGTCAGCAGCACGTTCCACACGAAGATCGGCATGCGGAACATCGTCATGCCGGGGGCGCGCATGCAGATGATCGTGGTGATGAAGTTGACGGAGCCGAGGATCGTGCCGAAGCCGGAGAAGGCCAGCCCCATGATCCACAGATCGCCGCCCACGCCGGGGGAGCGGATCGCGTCCGTCAGCGGGGAGTAGGCGAACCAGCCGAAGTCGGCAGCGCCCTGCGGGGTCAGGAAACCGCTGACCGCGATGAGCGAGCCGAACAGATAGAGCCAGTAGGCCAGCATGTTCAGCCGGGGGAACGCCACGTCGGGCGCGCCGATCTGGAGCGGCATGATCCAGTTCGTGAAGCCCGCGAACAGCGGGGTGGCGAACATCAGCAGCATCACGGTGCCGTGCATCGTGAACGCCTGGTTGAACTGCTCGTTGGAGATGATCTGCATGCCCGGGCGCGCCAGCTCGGCACGCATGAGCAGCGCCATCACGCCACCGATGAGGAAGAATCCGAACGACGTCGACAGATACAGCGTGCCGATCGTCTTGTGGTCGGTGGTCGTCAGCCACTTCACCACGACATTGCCGGGCTGACTGCGCTGGACGAGAAGCTCGTTCTCGCTCGACTCCTCGGCGGCCGGCTCGGGCTGATTGATGGTTGTCACAGGTCGCGCTTCTCCTGATGCTCGAGTTCCGCCCGCGCCGTGGCGTCAGTGACGGCCATCCTCACCGCTCGCGCCGGACCCCCACATCCGTGAGCGGCCGACACGCCGCCGTTCGGGGGTTTGTGGCACTCGTACGGAGCAACGCACTCCGCTCGGCTCCGCCGGCGCCGCACCGGGTGACCGGCGACCCCGTCCGGCCGTGGAGGGGGGTGGAGGGGGCTGGGAGGGGGGACTGTCCGCCCCGGCCCGCCGTTGACTACCGTACGGCTCGCCCCGCCCGCCCCGGCCGGGGCGGACGGAGGAGATCTTGACGCGCCTGATCCTGGGACCCCTGCTGCGCTACGTCGACGGCTCGTCCGCGACCGTCTGGGTCGAGACGAGCCACCCGTGCACCGCCGAGGTGCGCTGCTCCGACGGAGCCAAGGGCACCACCCGCACCTTCCGGATAGCGGGCCACCACTACGCCCTGATACCGGTGAGCGGTCTGACCCCCGGCACGGAACCGGAGTACGAGGTGACGCTGGACGGCGAGTCCGTGTGGCCGCTGCCCGACTCCCCCTTCCCGCCCTCCGTCATCCGCGCCCCCGCCCCCGACGACGCGCTGCGGGTCGCCTTCGGCTCCTGCCGCTGGGCCGCGCCGCCCGCCGACGACGCCCACGACCCGGCGGGCCCCGACGCCCTGGACACCCTCGCCACTCAGCTCGCCGGGGGCGGCGAACGCCCCGACGTCCTGCTGCTGCTCGGCGACCAGGTCTACGCCGACGAGACCTCCGAGGAGACCCGGCGCCGGCTCGCCGCACGCCGCGACCTGAGCGAACCGCCCGGCGCGCAGGTCACCGACTACGAGGAGTACACCGGCCTCTACCGCGAGTCCTGGCTCGACCCGGAAGTGCGCTGGCTGCTGTCCACCGTGCCGAGCTGCATGATCTTCGACGACCACGACGTCATCGACGACTGGAACACCTCCGCGTCCTGGCTCGCCGAGATGCGGGCGCTGCCCTGGTGGCGCGAGCGCCTGCTGAGCGGCCTGATGTCCTACTGGGTCCACCAGCACATCGGAAACCTCAGCCCCGCCGAGCTGGCCGCCGACCCGCTGTACGCCGAGGTCACCGCCGCCGCCGACGGCACCGACGCCCTGCGCGCCTTCGCCGCCGGGGCCGACGCGGACCCCGCCTCGACCCGCTGGAGCTACCGCCGCGACTTCGGCCGGGTGCGGGTGCTGATCGTGGACTCGAGAGCGGCGCGGGTGCTGGCGGAGGACGAGCGGGCGATGCTCGACCCGCAGGAGGAGCGGTGGCTGCGGGAACAGGTACTGGAGGACCGCGACGCCTGCGACCACCTGCTGATCGGGACCTCGCTGCCCTGGCTGATGCCCCACCTCGTGCACGACGCCGAGGCGTGGGACGCGGCCCTGTGCCGGGGTGAACGGGGCCCGCGCTGGGCCCGGTTCGGGGAGTGGCTGCGCCGGGCCGCCGACCTGGAGCACTGGGCGGCGTTCCCGGAGTCGTTCACCGCGCTGGCGGATCTGATCGCCGAGGCGGGGACCGGCCCCGACGCCCCGGCGACGATCGGCGTCCTGTCCGGAGACGTCCACCACGCCTATGTCGCCGAGCCCGCGTGGCGCTCCGCGCCGGTCGACTCCCGCGTGGTCCAGCTGACCTGCTCGCCGGTCCACAACTCGGTGCCGCGCTCGATGCGGTTCGGGTTCCGCTTCGGCTGGAGCGGTACGGCACGCGCACTGGGCCGCGTGCTCGCCCGGCACGGCCGGTCGGCCCGACTCCCGCTGACCTGGCGGCGTACGGGAGGCCCGTGGTTCGGCAACCAGCTCATGACCCTGACCCTGCGGGGCCGTTCGAGCCGGCTCCGGCTGGAACAGGCGCGGTCGACGGAAGGCGGGCGGGCCCGCCTGGAGACGGTGACGGAGCGCGAACTCTCGTAGCGCTTCCTGGCAATCCCCCTGCTGCACAAGCCCCTTGTCGGACAAGCCCTTGGCCGAACAAACCCCTTGTCCAATGGTCAAGAAGTGTTGACCATTGGGGGCATGCCTGAAGACGAGCTCCCCGAGACCTTCCACGTCACCACCGACGACCAGTTGCGCGCCGTCTCCAACCTCACGCGTCACCGGATCATGGCCGTGCTCCGCTTCGAGCCCGCCACGATCACGCAGATCGCCGAGCGGGTGGGCCTCGCGAAGGGAAGTTCCAGCTACCACGTGCGGCTGCTGGAGCGGGCCGGCCTGGTGAAGGTGGTCCGGACGCGGAAGGTGCGGGGCGTCACCGAGCGGTACTACGCGATGGCCGCGCGGGCGATCGTGCTGCCGGACCCCGGCGAGGGAGGGCCCGATGTGCTGATGCGCCATGCCGTGGCCGACCTGGAGGCGTCGCCGGTGGACGCCGAACGACACGTACGGATGGCCCATCTGCGGCTCACCGAGGAGCAGTTCGCGGAGCTGGGGGCCCGGCTGGAGGCGCTGGCGGACGAGTACCGGGAGCTGTCCGACCCGGCGCTGCCGGACGCGTCCCTGGTCTTCGCGCTGTTCCACCCGGCACCGCGCCGTCAGGCGGAGGGGGATGCGAAGTGAGCACAGACAGAGTCAAGTTGCCGACCGGCTTCGGGCGGCTGTGGACCGCGCAGACGGTGTCCTCGCTCGGGGACGGGGTGTCGCACGCCGCCCTCCCGCTGCTCGCGCTGACGTTGACGCGGGACCCGATGGCGCTCGCCGTCGTCACGGCCGCCGGAACGCTGCCGTGGCTGCTCTTCGGGGTGCTCGGCGGTGCGCTGGTGGACCGCTGGGACCGCCGCCGCACGATGTGGGTCATGGACGCGGCGCGTGCGGCGCTGCTCGCCGCGCCGGCGGCCGCGGCCGCGCTCGACGCGCTGAGCATCCCCCTGCTCGCGGCCGTCGCCTTCCTGCTCGGCCTCGGCGGCCTCTTCTTCGACACCGCCGCCACGGCCTACCTGCCGGACCTGCTCGGCCGCGACCCCGCGCTCCTGGAGCGGGCCAACTCCCGCCTGCGTGGCGCCCAGACCGCGATGTCCGGCTTCGCGGGACCTCCCGCGGGCAGTGCGCTGCTCGCGCTCGGGCGGGCGGTTCCGCTGCTCGCCGACGCGGTGTCGTTCCTGATCTCGGCCCTGCTCGTGCGGTCGCTCCCCGCCATGCCCCGCCCCGTGCCGGAGGTCCGCGAGTCGCTGCTCCGGCAGGCGCGGGCCGGAGCCTCGTACGTCTTCCGGGACCGGCTGCTGCTCGGGCTCGCGCTCCGCCCGGCGGTCGGGAACGTCGCCTTCATCGCCGTGGAGACCGTCCTCGCCCTCTTCGCGCACGACCGTCTCGGCATCGACACCTACGGCTTCGGCCTGCTCCTCACGGCGGAGGCGACCGGCGGCCTGCTCGGCGCGGGCATCGCGTCCTTCCTCGGCCGACGGCTCGGCACCGGCACCGCTCTGACCTGCACGGCAGCCGTCGAAGGGCTGGCCGTCCTGGGCCTGGCCGCCGCCCCGGACCCGTACGTGGCCGGGCTGGCGCTCGCCGTCTGCGGGGCGGGCATGGGCGCCACGATGGTGCTCGGGCCCTCCCTCAGGCAGGCGATCGTCCCGGCCCGCCTCATGGGCCGGGTCGCCTCCACCTCCCGCATGCTCGCCATGTGTGCCGCCCCCTTCGGAGCCTTCCTCGGCGGCTGGCTGGCCACCGCCTATGACGTACGCACCCCGCTCTACGCGGCCGCCGGCCTCCTCCTGGCGATGACGGCCGTCACGGCGTCCATGACCGGCAACCGCCGCGTCGAGGCGGCGCTGCGGGCGGCCGCCCCGGCCGCCGCTCCGCCCCACGCCCCGGATCGCCCGGCTTCGCGGGCGCCGGTCCAGGAGGGCGCCATCCAGGACGGCGCCATCCAGGACGGCGCCGTCTAGGGCGGTGCCGTCCAGGGCCCCGCGATCGCCCTCGGATTCGGCCATTCCGTATCTCTCCCCGCCTCGCACGACGCGAGCGTGCCCGGAGCCGGGGCGGCACTGTCGACCCCGGATGCCGAGCCGGGCGTACCGGTGGCGAGCAGGTGCGACGGATGCCTCGGAGGGCGTCGCGCGCAGCCGCACCCCCCTTGCCCGAACGGGTGGCCGATTAGCTGCGCCGCCGCTGGGACCGGAGTGGTTACGGAAGGACTGCGGGTACTCGCGCCGCATCCCAAGTCCCGTACCTCGTGCGGGGCTTCACGTCCTACCCGAGGGAGATGAACGATGAACCGCAAGCTCTTCAGGACCGGGCTGCCGCTGCTGGGCGCCGTGGCGCTCGCCGCGGTCCCGGCCGTGACGGCGCAGGCCGCGCCCGCGCAGGCCGCGCCCTGTGTCCAGAAGGTCGCGGTGGTGAACAACTCGGGGTTCGTGCTCTCCTGGGCCGCGAGCACCCGCACCGGCGAGCAGTCCCCGTCGACGGACGCGTACCCCGTGAACCAGACCCGGACCATCGACCTGACGACGACGTCCTTCCCGGAGGGCACCGACCTGCGCCCGGTGGTCGACGCCGTCGCCGGGACCACGGCCTACGGCAACCGGTACGTCTCGTACTGCGACAACGGCCAGACCGCGACGTACACCGTCACCGGTACCACGCTCGACTACTCGGTCACCCTGCTCGACTAGCGGGCGGTGCGTACCGCGAGGGGCCGCGCCCGACCGGCGCGGCCCCTCGCGCGGGAGCTGCATCCGGGGACGTGCGGACGGCGGAAGGACAGGTGACGGCTTCCGCGTGTCTGGTGGGGGAGGTGCTCACCGTGAAGGAAGTCCGCCTGTCCGCGCGAGAGAGGCGCGTACTGGCCGAGATGGAGCGCACCCTCAGCCGTGACCGCGCGCTCGCCCGGCGATTCGCCGCGGCCCGCGCCGTCCGCCCCGACCCGTCGGCCGGCCGCCCCCGCGCGCTCCCCGTCGCCGTGGCCGCCTTCGCCGCCGTCTCCCTCACCCTGCTCGCCGTCGCCGTCGCCTACGGGCACCCGGTCCTGCTCTGGATCTTCGCGGCCACCTGGCTGCTCACCCTGGCCGGCCTCATCCGCCTGACGCTCCGCTGGAGCCGGGGGTGGAGATCGGCTCCGCCGCCCATTCGGTGAAGCGGCACGCGAGCCGCACGCGATCTGTTGCGGGCATGTCAAACAGGGCTACGGTTTACCCGCGTCAACCTGCACCTTCCCCCACGAAGGAGTCGATGCGCCGTGCCCGTCTCCGGACGAGTCCTCGCTCTCGCCGCGCCCGCGCTGGCGGTCGCCGCGCTGCTTCAGGTTCCGGCCCCGGCTCATGCCGCGGTCGTGCCGGAGCACGCGGTCATCGTGTGCCAGAGCGCCAGCTTCTACGCCAACTACGACAGCTCCTCCGGGCCCACCGGCCTGGTGCGGACGCTGTACAAGGGCGACAAGGTCGGCCACACCCGGGGCGCGCACCCCGTCTACAACGGCTGGGCCGCCACCTTCGACTTCGGCCCCAACGACTGGGGTTACGTGCGCGACGAATGCATCGGCGGCTACGGCTCATGGTGAGCCGGGACCAGGGAGGCAAGGACATGTCCGTACCCCGTATCGTCCGCGGCGCCGCGCTCGCGGCGGCCGTCGGCGCCATGCTGCTGGCGGGCTCCGGTTCCGCCCAGGCCGCCGACGGGACCGTCGGTACCCGCGAGACCGTCTGCGCCCAGGACCTCTTCGTGCGGACCGAGCCGCTGGGCGCCTGGATGGGCACGCTCAGCAAGGGCCAGACGTTCCTGGTGGAGAGCAAGCGGTCCGGCTGGGCCTACGGGTTCGCCTACGGCGACATCAACCGCCGGGGCTGGGTCCAGGACGGCTGGTTCTGCTGACGCAGGGAAGGGCGGTGCTCAGGGTGACATCCGTGCCGCCACCTCCTCCGCGCACTCCCGCAACGCGGGCGCGTATGCGCGGAGTTGGTCCGCGTCCGTCAGGATGACGGTCGCGGCGAGGGACAGGGCGAGCGGCGGGGTTCCCGCGGGGGTGCCGGGCAGCGCCACCGCGATCGAGCGGACGCCGATCTCGTTCTCCTCGTCGACCTCCGCCCAGCCCCGCTCCCGTACGAGGACCGACTCGGCGCGCAGCAGGCCGGGTTCGGTCACCGTGCGCGGGGTCACCGCCGGGAGCGGGCCGGCGAGCAGGCGTTCGCGTTCCTCCTCCGGGAGCCAGGCGGCCAGCACCTTGCCCAGAGAGGTGGCGTGCCAGGGGTTGCGGGTGCCCTCGGCGTTGCGCAGTTGCAGGTGCTGGGTGCCCTGCGCGGAGAGGACGAGCAGCACCTCGGCGTCGTCCAGAATGCCCGCGATGACGGGCAGCCCGGTGCGCGCGGCGAGCCGGTGCATCGGGGCCGCGGCGGCGGAGTAGCCCGCGGGGGAGCGCTGGAAGCCGCGGGACAGCTCCAGCACGCGGGAGCCCAGGGCGTAGCGCCGGGTCTCCTCGTCGTAGGTGGCGAACCGTTCCTCGATCAGCCGGCCCAGGATGCGGTGGGCGCTGCTCACCGGCAGCCGGGCGGCGCGGGCGGCGGCGCTGACGCCGAGACCGGCGGGATGCTCGGCCAGCACGGTGAGCAGCCGCAGCCCCCGGCCCAGCATGTCGTCGCCGGATGAGGTGGTCACCGTGCGCGCCTCCGTCGTTCGCCGCGGCTGGATCGGCCTGCGTGGGGATGGGGTGCGGCGGCGGCCCGTACGTATGCCGGGCCGCCCGCCGCTTCGGTGATCACCGTACCGGGACCGGGCCGGCGTTCTCCGCGGGCTCGGGCGCCGCGAGGGTCAGCGCCGCCGCGACCAGGGTGCAGACCGCCATCAGCCCGAAGGCGCCCGCGTCGCCCAGCTCGGTGCCGCGCACCCAGCCGACCAGGTAGGTCCCGGCGAACGAGCCGAGCGCGCCGAAGGAGTTGACCAGCGCGACGGCCGCGCCCGCGATCCCGGGCGGCGCCAGGGTGGTGACGAGGGCGAAGTAGGGGCCGTACGGCGCGTACAGGCAGACCGCCGCCACCACGAGCAGGGCGAGGGCCAGCGGGAAGTGAGAGCCGGCCAGGTAGGAGCCGAGCAGGGCGAGACCGCCGCACGCCAGCCACGGCCACACCGCCACCCGGCGGCGCCCGCTGCGGTCGGACAGGCGGGAGTTGAACAGCATCGCCACGGCCGCGCAGGCGTACGGGATGGCGGTGAGCAGTCCGGTGGCGCCGATGCCCTCGCCGGAGCCCTTCTTGATGATGGCCGGCAGCCAGAACACGAATCCGTACATGCCGAAGGACCAGAAGAAGTACTGCGCGGCCATGGTGAGCACCGCAGGGGAGCGCAGTACGCGGCCGTACCGCTCGCGCAGGGTGCCGGTCACCGGCGGCGCGGCAGCGCGCTCGGCCGCCAAGTCGTCCTGAAGAAAAGCGAGTTCGGGCGCCGGGAGGTTGCGTGCCTGCTCCGGGCGGTCCTTGATGAGCCACAGGCAGCACACGCCCCACACCACCGAGGGCACACCTTCGGCGATGAACATCACCCGCCAGTCGGACACCGACACCAGCCAGCCGGAGACCGCCGACAGCCACATCACGGTGACCGGATTGCCCAGAATGAGCAGGGTGTTGGCGCGGCCGCGCTCGCCGCGCGTGAACCAGCGGCCGAGCAGCATGACCATCGACGGCAGTACCGCGCCCTCGACGACCCCCAGCGCGAAGCGGACCGCGATGAGCTGGCCGGGGCTGCTGAGCAGGCCCTGCAGCACGGCGAGCAGGCCCCAGGTGACGGTCGACCAGGCGACCAGTCTGCGCGCGCTGCGCTGCTCGGCGTAGATCGTGCCGGGGATCTGGAAGAAGAAGTAGCCGAGGAAGAACGACGCGGCGATGAGGGAGTCGGCCCCGGCGGACAGCCGCAGGTCCTCGGCCATGCCCCCGGCGGACGCGATCGCGTAGTTGGACTTGTCGAGATAGGCGAGCGAGTACGTGACGAACGCGACCGGCATCAGATACCGGGCGCGCGAGGACCGCCAGAAGCCTGGCTGTTCGGGTGCCGCCGCTGCCGTGTCGGTGGCGGGTGACGTCGCTGTCATCCCGGACCCCCTGTTTTCCGTGTGGTGGAAAGTGTTTCACTGGACGGAAAGCACGGTACGAGACGGAGGGTCCGATGACCAGAGATCTGCACCACACCCCCACGGGCGTCCTGCTGCCCTGGCCCGGTCTGGACCGGCAGCACGGCCCCTTCCCCGAGGGCGTGGAAGTCCTGGTGTGGGACGGCGTCACCCCCGGCAGCGAGCCCTCCGACGACGCGCTCGCCCGCGTCGGCCTGTGGGTGATGCCCTACGCCGTGCCCGACGCCGTACGCCTGCTGCCGAAGCTGCCGAATCTGCGCGCGGTGCAGTCGCTCAGCGCCGGGGTCGAGAAGCTCGTCGCCCACATGCCCGCCGGGGCCACCCTGCACAACGGCCGCGGCCTGCACGACGCCTCCACCGCCGAACACGCCCTCGGGCTGATCCTCGCCGCCCAGCGCGACCTCCCGCAGTGGGTCGCCGACCAGGGCGCCGGGCGCTGGGAGCCGCACTTCACCCGCTCCCTCGCCGACGCCCGCGTCACGATCGTCGGCTACGGCTCCATCGGCGCGGCACTGGAGCGACGGCTGCTGGCCTGCGAGGCGGACGTCGTGCGCGTGGCGCGGCGCGCCCGGCCCGAGGAGGGCGTGCACGCCGTGGCCGGCCTGCCCGGCCTGCTGCCCCGGACGGACATCGTCGTGCTGGTGCTGCCCGAGAACCCGGACACCGTCGGCCTGTTCGGCGCGAAGGAGCTGGCCGCGCTGCCCGACGGCGCGCTCGTCGTCAACGTCGGCCGCGGCCGCACGCTGGACACCGAGGCCCTGCTCGCCGAGACCCGCGCGGGCAGGCTGCGGGCGGCGCTCGACGTCACCGACCCCGAGCCGCTGCCCGCCGACCACCCCCTGCGGCACGCCCCCGGTGTGCTGCTCACCCCGCACGTGGCGGGCGGTTCGGCGGCCTTCCGGCCCCGTGCGGAGCGCCTGGTCGTCGAGCAGGTACGACGGTTCGCCGCCGGGGAGCCCCTCCACCACCTCTTCCCGCGCGACTGACCTGGCGCGCTATACCGAACCGGCGCGCGTCAAGGGCCTTACCGCGGAGGGCTTTTGACGCGCGCGTGTCCGGTCAGGCCCCGCCGCGCTCGCGCGGGATCCTCAGGCCCGCCTCGACCGGCAGCGGGAGCCGGTTCTCCGCCGGGGGCAGCGGGCAGGTGGCCAGGTCGGTGTAGGCGCACGGCAGGTTCGCCGCCCGGTTGAAGTCGAGCACCACCGTGCCGTCGGCGGCGGGCGGCGCCAGGGAGAGGACCCGGTTCGCGGCGTACGTGGTGCGGCCGGAGGTCCCGTCGGTGAACAGCACCGTCAGCCCGCCGGGCGCACTGCCGGGGAACGCGGTCAGGGACAGTGTGCGACCCTCCAGCTCGAACGTGATCCGGCCGGGCGCGTCGTACACGTGCTCAAGACCCTCCACGGCGGCCCCCACGGTGGTCGGACGGGGCTCGGGGAAGGGCTCGTAGCGGCCCGTCACCACCCAGCGCGGGTCCGGCACGTAGGCCGGGGTGCCGGCGAAGGCGGTGCGCAGCGGGGCCTCGGGGTGGCGCGGACGCACGATGTCGTGCCCGCCGCGCCGGGCCACCTCGATCACGGCGTCCCCCCCCCACACCGCCTCGACACCGCCGCGCTCCGGGATGACGCCGAAGCGGTGTTCACCCCGCACCGGCGTCCCGGCCACGGTCAGTTCCTCGTCGTCCGCCAGGGCGACGCTGACGCCGCCGGGGCCGGTGCGCCAGGTGCCCGGGGCGTCGGGGAAGCGGCGCGGGCGCTCGTCGAGCGGCCGCGGCCGGAGGGCGCATTCCGGTCCCTGTGCGACAGGTTCGTCGCGGGTGTGTGGAGACCGGTCACCCGGTGCCGCGCCCTGAACGGTTCGCGTGCGGGGTTCAGGGAACTCGGGGGCGCATGATGCACAGCATTCTGCGAGGGGGAGCGGCGGGCGCCGCCGGTACCACGGCCCTCGACATCGCCAGTTACGCCGACATGGCCCTGCGCGGCAGGTCCGCCAGTGACGTGCCCGCCGAGGCCGCCGACCGGCTCACCGAGGACGTGGGACTCCATGTCGGCGGGAACGGGGAGCGGCGGGAGAACCGGCTGGCCGCGATCGGGGCGCTGAGCGGCATCGGCGTCGGCGTGGCCACCGGTGTGGCCGTCTCCGTGGCGCACCGCGCCGGCCTCCGTATGCCGTGGTGGCTGGGGAGCGTGGTGACCGGTGTCCTCGCCATGGCGGCCACCGACGCCTCCATGACGGCCCTCGGCGTCACCGACCCCCGGATGTGGTCGGCCACGGACTGGGTGTCGGACCTGGTGCCCCACCTGGTCTTCGGCGCCGTCGCCTACGGCGTGGTGGTCGGCGCGGACCCTCGCCGCTGACCCCCGCCGCTGACCCGGCTCCGCCCCGGCGCGCGCCGCCGGGCCGGTCGTTCGCGCATGTGCAGAACGGCCGTGCGGCAGGCATGACCCGCAACCTCTCCCCAGGGCCTCGCTGTTAGGCAGGCAAAGGCCCTGGCTTTCGCAACCTGACGCGGTGGCCCCCGCGCTCACGGAGTGACATGAGAGACGACCGGGACGACCAGGACGACCGGCACGGCAGGAACAACCGGCACGAGCGGCACGGCAGGGAAGGCAGCGACGACCGGGACGCGAGCCGCCCCCGCCGCCCGCCGCCCCCTCGCGCGGAGATCCACTGGCTGCCGCCGCACCGGCGGGACGACGAATGCCCCTGGTGCCGGCTGCTCATCGCACCGCCGGGCCCGCCGCCCGCGCCCGGCCCCGCCCGATGGCCCGCCCGCCTCAGAACGCTGATGGTGGCCTTCTCCGCCCTCGTCACCCTCGTCGCCGCCGCGGTCACCCTCTGGCGCGCCTGACCGGGAGCCACGCCCGCCCGGACGCGCCCGGGCGGCCTCGTCACATCGGGATCGCCACCTCGTGCCGGTCCGCGCCCAGCACCACCTTCAGCGCGCCGGTCTCGGCCGCGTGGGCGAAGACGTCGTACGCCTCCGCCATGTGGTTCAACGGGAAGGTGTGGGTGACCAGTTCCGCCGTCGGCAGGCGGCCCGCCGCGGCCATCCGCAGCAGGGTCGAGGTGGAGTACGTGTCCACCAGGCCCGTCGTGATGGTGACGTCCCTGATCCACAGGTTCTCCAGGTGCAGCACCGCCGGGGCGCCGTGCACACCGATGTTGGCCACATGCCCGCAGGGCCGCACCACACGGGTGCACAGCTCGAAGCTCTCCGGAGCGCCGACCGCCTCCACGGCCACGTCCGCCCCGAGCCCGCCGGTGAGATCGTCCACCAGCGACCGCGGGTCCTCCCCGGCCAGGGCGACGACGTCCGCGCCCAGCCGCCGGGCCGCCTGCAGCCGGGTCCGGGCCAGATCCACCACCATGATCCGCTCGGGCGCGAACAGCCGCGCCGCGACCACCGCCGCCAGACCGATCGGCCCGGCGCCCACGATCACCACCGTGTCGCCCGCCCTGACCCGGCCGTTGAGCACGCCCACCTCGTAGGCGGTCGGGAAGATGTCGGCCAGCAGGACCGCGACCTCGCTCGGGACGGACGCGGGCAGCGGGTGCACGGACAGGTCGGCGTGCGGGACCCGGACGTACTCGGCCTGCGTGCCGTCCACGAGATGACCGAGAATCCAGCCGCCCCCGCCCAGGCACTGCCCGTACCGCCCCTCCCGGCAGAAGCGGCACCGGCCGCACGACGTGATGCACGAGACGAGCACCCGGTCGCCCGGCCGCACGTTGCGCACGGCGCTGCCCACGTCGACGATCTCGCCGACCGCCTCGTGGCCGAGCACCGTGCCGGGCGGCACCTCGGGCACATCGCCCTTGAGTATGTGCAGGTCGGTCCCGCAGACGGACACCATGCCGACCTTCACGATCGCGTCGGTCGGCTCCCCGATCTCGGGGTCCGGGACCTTGTCCCAGGACGCCCGGCCCGGTCCGTGAAAGACGAAGCCCTTCATGACGCTCCTCACCTCGTCGGCCGGCCCGCCGCCCGCCCCGCGTCCGCCGTGACGGCGGGAACCGGTACCTGTCTCCAGCTTGGCCGCCGAACCGCTCCGCCGCACGGGCCGCCGGGACGGGACACCCCCCAGGGCCGTCTCCCCGCTCCTCGCGGCGGCGGACGTCACGCCTGTTCCGGGACCACCGCCACCGGGCAGGGGGCGCGGTGCAGCACGCCGTGGGCCACCCGGCCGAGCTGGAGGCCGAAGCCGCCGTGCCGGTGCCGGGCGCCCACCACGAGAAGGGTGGCGCCACGCGCCGCCTCGACCAGGGCGTCCCGGGTGTGTCCCTCCAGTGTCCGGACGACCGTCGCCACCCGTTCCGGCACGTCCCGCAGCGCCGCGGCCACCGCCTCCCCGGCCGCCTCCTCCGGATCGCCGTCGTGCGGCTCGTGGCCGGTGAACAGGCCCGAGGGGCGCCGCCAGACCCGTACCGCCTCCAGGGGCAGTCCGCGCAGCTCGGCCTCCCCGGCGGCGAACCGGGCGGCGGCCATGTCCTCGGGTCTCTCGCCGACCCCCAGCACGATCCTCGGGGTGCCGACGGCCTCCTCCCCGGCCGGGTCGTCGCGCAGCACGAACACCGGGCAGTGCGCGTGCCCGGCCACCGTCAGGCTCACGGAACCGAGCAGTGCCTCGGCCACCCCGCCGCGGCCCCGGCTGCCGAGCACCACCACCCGAGCGGAACGGCTCTCCCGGACGAGCGCGTACTCCGCTTCGCCGGGCAGCACGTCCGTGCTCACCTCCACCTCGGGGCGCCGCTGCCGGGCCCGCGCCTCGGCGGTGCCCACCACGTCCCTCGCCATGACCTCCTCGACGGGACGGTTCAGCTCCTGGGCGATCAGCTCACCCTCGTAGCGTTCCCAGAGCGAGGCGTACACGAGGCGCAGCGGGGCGCCGCGCAGGGCCGCCTCCTCCACACCCCAGTCCACGGCGCGCAGGCTGGGCGCGGAACCGTCCACGCCGACCACGACCGGCTCGTCCATCGGCTTCTCCACTTCGGTCAGGGGTGCGGGACGACGGCGACGGGGGCGGGGGAGTGGTGCAGCACGGCGTGCGCCGCGTGCCCGATGCGCGTGCCGAGCCGCCCGCTGCGCGCCCGCCGGCCGACCACGACGAGGCAGGCGTCGCGCGAGGCGTCCACCAGGACCGACGCCGCTCCGCCCTCGACGGCCGCCTCGGCCACGTCCACCTCGGGGAACGACTTCCGCCACGGCTCCAGCGCCCGGGCGAGCATGAAGGCGTCGCGCGGTTCGAGCGCGTCGGCCGCCGCCGGGGGCGTCTCGGGGTCGAAGGAGTAGCCGGGCGTGTCGTACGGGGGCGGGGGCTGCGGCACCCAGGCGTGCACCACCCGCAGCGGGGCGCCGCGCAGCGCGGCGGTGCGGAAGGCGAACTCCAGCAGGGCCGCGTGCGGCGCGGTGATGTCCAGGCCCAGGACGACCGGCCGGAACGGTGTCGCGGCCGACGGGATGCCCGTCGGGTCGGCCCGGTGCTCGTCGGCCGCCTGCTCGCCCGCCCGCACCAGCACCACCGGGCACCCGGCGCGGCCGGCGACCGCCATGCCGACCGAGCCGACGAGGAACCCGTGGAGCCCGCCCAGACCGCGCGAGCCCAGTGCCAGCAGTTCGGCGTCCCCGGCGACCTCGCAGAGCACGTCCACGGGGTCGCCGGACCGCTGCCCGGCGATCACCTCGACGCCGGGGTGGCGCAGCCGGAGCCCCTCGGCGCTGTCGCGCGGCACCCGCTCGGTCCACTCCCGCTGGGCCTCGGCGCCCAGGAGCGGGGCCTGGGCCAGCGGGTCGGGCAGCGGCTCGCGCACGTGCAGGAGCCGCAGCGGCAGCCCGCGCAGCCCCGCCTCGCGCGCCGCCCACTCGGCGGCGGCCCGGCTCTCTGCGGAGCCGTCCAGTCCCACGGTCACGGTCCGGGGCATCACGTCCACCTCCCTGGCGCCGTACAGGCCCACCTACTAGCCTGACCGCAAAGGCCCGCCCGGGCCACGGCCACGGGTCCCTCCGGGGGACCGCGGGCCGAGGCCTCCGGTCCCTCCAGGGGACCGGAGGGGCGGACCGGAGGGGGCTAGAACACGATGCCGACGTGCGCCAGCGCCTGCTTCAGCAGCGCGCCGTGGCCGCCGGGCATCTCGCCGTGCAGCGCGGCGGAGGCCGCTTCCTGGGGGGTGAACCAGACCAGGTCCAGCGCGTCCTGCCGGGGGCGGCAGTCACCGGTCACCGGCACGATGTAGGCGAGCGACACCGCGTGCTGGCGGGGGTCGTGGTACGGGGTGACCCCGGCGGTGGGGAAGTACTCCGCGACCGTGAAGGGCTGCGTGGACGCCGGGACCCGGGGCAGCGCGACCGGCCCGAGGTCCTTCTCCAGGTGCCGCAGCAGCGCGTCGCGCACCCGCTCGTGGTGCAGGACGCGGCCGGAGACCAGGGTGCGGCTGACCGTCCCGTCCGGCCCGATGCGCAACAGCAGCCCGATGCTGGTGACTTCGCCGCTGTCGTCCACCCGCACGGGCACGGCCTCGACGTACAGGATCGGCATCCGGGCCCTGGCCATCTCCAGCTCGTCCGTGGTCAGCCAGCCGGGCGTGGTCTCGGTGATGTCAGACATTGCTTGATCATACTTTCCGGGTGGGGACCCGCCGCGGGTGCGCACGGGCTCGGGCAGATGCGGTCGCGGCCGGCCGTCTCACGGCTTGACCGCGACGGCACCGAACTGCGGTACGGGGGCCGCCGCCCCGGCGTCCGGGCGCCACTGCGAGCACGGCACCAGGCCCGGCCCGACCAGCTCCATACCGTCCAGGAACGCGGCGATCCGGGCGCGGCCGCGGGCGGTGACCGGCGGGGTGGCGTTGGCGTTCCAGAACTCCATCGCGGCCACGTTTCCCTCGCCGCCCACGTCGGCGTCGAAGGTCGGGTGGGTCAGCACCAGCGCGCTGCCGGAGGGGACGGCGGCCATGATCCGCCGGACGACGTCCCGCGCCTCCTCGTCGTCCGGGACGAAGTTGAGGACGCCCAGCATCATCACCGCGACGGGTTCGGACGTGTCCAGGGTCCGTCCGGCGCGCGCGAGCACGGTGTCCGGGTCGCGGACATCGGCGTCGACGTAGTCCGTGAGGCCCTCCGGGGAGCCGGCGAGCAGGGCACGGGCGTGCGCCAGGACGGCCGGGTCGTTGTCGACGTACACGACTCTCGCCCCGGGGAGCACGCGCCGGGCGATCTCATGGGTGTTGTCCGCGGCCGGCAGGCCGCTGCCCAGGTCGAGGAACTGCCGGATGCCGTGCCCGGCGGCCAGGTGACGCACCGCGCGCGCCAGGAACTCCCGGTCCGCGCGGGCCACGTCCCGGATCACCGGGAACATCCCGGCCACGTGGTCACCCACCCGCCGGTCGGCCTCGTGGTTGTCCGTGCCGCCGAGCCAGTGGTTCCAGACCCGCGCGTTGTGCGCCACGGAGGTGTCCGGCCGTGCCGCCCCGGCCGTGGCGGAGCCGTCGTCCCTCAACTCGCCGCCTTCCCGCGTGCGGCCGTGCGCCGCCCCTTGATCACGCCTTCCCGCGTCATTGTGCCGCCCGGCGATCGCGCTGTCCCGGGAATCGCGCACGGTACGCGAACGGGCACCGAACGGGCATCCCCGGACCGCGTACCCCACCGCCGCGGACCCCGTCCGGGGCATGAGGAACACTGGGGGCGTCCCGCGAACCGACCGGAAGCAGCACATGTCAGCCACGCCCGCGCCCCTGCTCGACGTCCCCGGCGAGCCCTCCGGCCCCGCCGACATCCGCCTGGTAGTGACCGACATGGACGGCACCCTGCTGGACGACGACAAGCGCCCGCCCGTCACCCTGCGGCCGCTGCTCGCCGAACTCCGGCGCCGGGGCGTGCTGTTCAGCCCGGCGAGCGGCCGCCAGTACGCCACGCTGGCCCAGGAGTTCGCCGACGTGGCCGACGGCATGGTGTTCATAGCGGAGAACGGCACCTACGTGGTCCGCGACGGGGTGGAGCTCAGCTCCGACCCGCTGGACCGGGAGTCCGCCGCCGAACTGGCCCGCACGGTACGGGGACTGGCCGCGCGGGGCGTGGACGCGGGCGCCGTGGTCTGCGGCAAGCGGGCCGCGTACGTGGAGCGGACCGACGAGGCGTTCCTCGCGGAGGTGCGCAAGTACTACGTCTCGCACCGCGTGGTCGAGGACGTGACCGCGGTGGACGACGAGATCATCAAGGTCGCCGTCTACGACTTCGGCTCCGCCGAGACCGGCGCCGCCCCCGCCCTGGCGCCCTTCGCCGCGACCCATCAGGTGGTGGTGTCCGGGGAGCACTGGGTGGACGTGATGAACCGCACCGCCAACAAGGGCGCCGCCCTGCGCGGCCTCCAGCGCGAACTGGGCATCACGCCCGCCCAGACCATGGTCTTCGGCGACTACCTCAACGACCTGGAGATGCTGGACGCCGCCGACTGGTCCTTCGCCATGGCCAACGCCCACCCGGACGTCATCCGCCGCGCCCGCCACCTGGCGCCGTCCAACAACGACCACGGGGTGCCGCGCACGGTCGCCCGGATTCTCGGCATAGAGCTGTAGGGAGAAGCCGCCTCCTAGGGGGCGAGCACCGAGTCCAGGAAGGCCGTCAGCTCGGCGAAGGCCTTGACGCGGTCGGTCTCGTGGAACACCTCGTGGCGGGCGCCGGGGAAGATCCGCTCGGTGGCGCGGCCGGCGCCCAGGTGCGCCACGCCGGTACGGCTGCCCCCGACGGGCACCAGCCGGTCGTCGTCGCCGTGCAGCCAGAGCAGGGGCAGGTCCCCGGTGCCGTCTCCCGCGGCCACGGCCGCGAGCCCGCGTTCGAAGGCCAGCAGGGTCGGCCGCTTCATCCGGCCGTGCCAGACCAGCGGGTCGGCGGCGTAGGCCGCGCCCACGGCCGGGTCGCGGGAGAGCGCGGCCGGGCTGATGGGGAGGTCCGGGATCTCGTCCAGCGCGAGCAGCCGGCCGGGCAGGTCCCACTCGCCGATCACCGGCCCCGACAGCACCAGCGCGCTCAGCTCGGACCCGTACCGCTGGGCGTACCGCGCCGCGATCAGGCCGCCCATGGAGTGGCCGACGATGACCAGCGGCAGGCCGGGGTGTTCGGCGCGGGCCAGGTCCGCCGCCGTGCGTACGTCGGTGACCACGTCCTCGAAGTCCTCGATCAGCACCCGCTCGCCGGCCGACCTGCCGTGCCCTTGGTGGTCGGGCGCGTACACCGCCGCGCCGTGGCCGGTGAGCACGCCGGCGACCTCGTCGTACCGGCCCGCGTGCTCGCCGTAGCCGTGCACCAGCAGCGCGAGGTACCGGGGCGCGGGGTGCGGCCAGGCGCGGATGTTCAGGGCGCCGTGGACGCCCTGGCGGGTGTGTTCGCGTACGGGGGTCATGCGCGCTCTCCTCCGGCCGGGTGACGTGGCTCGCTCCGGGGGATCTTCCCAGCGGACCGGTGCGCGGTCTATAGTCCGGTAGAGCCCAAAACTAGCAGTGCTAATTAAGTTGGCCCCGTCCCGGCGGGGCGTAGGTTCGTGCTGATCAACAGCGTCGTCGGTCAGGAGTCCTCACGTTGCGTCCCGTCCACTTCGCGGCCGCCCGCCGCACCCCCATCGGCAAGCTGCGCGGCTCCCTGTCCTCCGTACGGCCCGACGACCTCGCCGCGGCCGTGGTCCGTGACCTGGTGGGCCGGGTGCCCGCCCTCGACCCGGCCCGCGTCGACGACGTCTACTGGGGCGCCGCCAACCAGGCCGGCGAGGACAACCGCAACATCGCCCGCATGGCCGCGCTGCTCGCCGGGCTCCCCGACTCCGTACCCGGCGCCACCGTCAACCGGCTGTGCGCCTCCGGTCTCGAAGCGGTCACCACCGCCGCCCGCGCCATCGCGGCGGGCGAGGCCGACATCGTGATCGCGGGCGGCTCGGAGTCCATGAGCCGCGCCCCCTTCGTGCTGCCCCGCCCCGACGAGGCCCTCCCGCAGCGCATGGAGACCTACGACACCCGCCTCGGCTGGCGTCTGACCAACCCGGCGATGAAGGACCTGCACGGTGTCCTCGCCATGGGCGAGACCGCCGAGGAGGTCGCCCGGAAGTACGGCATCTCCCGTGACCGGCAGGACGAGTTCGCCCTGCGCAGCCACCGACTCGCCGCCGAGGCGCGGAAGAACGGCCACTTCGACGCCGAACTCCTGCCCGTGGAACGCCCGGACGGCGTCACCGTCGACCGCGACGAGTGCGTGCGCGAGGACACCTCCCTGGAGAAACTCGCCCGCCTCAAGCCGGTGTTCCGTAAGGACGGCACGGTCACCGCGGGCAACGCCTCCCCCATGAACGACGGCGCCGCCGGACTCCTCCTGGTCAGCGAGGACGCGCTGGCGGAACTGGGCCTCGAATCCCTCGGCCGGTACGCAGCCGGAGCCTCGGCGGGCGTCCACCCCGACGTGATGGGCATCGGCCCGGTACCCGCCACCCGCAAGGCGCTCGCCCGCGTCGGCTGGAGCGTGGACGACCTCCAGGAGGCCGAGTTCAACGAGGCGTTCGCCGCCCAGGCCCTCGCCTCCGTCGACCAGTTGGGCATCGACCCCGCCCTGGTGAACCCCACCGGCGGCGCCATCGCCCTCGGCCACCCCCTCGGCTGCTCCGGCGCCCGCATCCTCACCACCCTGCTGCACCGCATGCGCCGCACCGGCGCCGGACGCGGCCTCGCCACCATGTGCGTCGGCGTCGGGCAGGGCAGCGCGGTCCTGGTGGAGCGCCCCTGAACCATCCCGGCGGAACCTCCCCACACGTGAGTTCCGCAGCACGACTCGCACCACAGGAAACGGAGCCGCACCTCATGGCAACCCTGTCCGTCGCCGCCATCCTGGCCGAGAACGCCCGCCGCCGCCCCGACCGGACGGCCCTCGTCGAGGGCGATCTGCGCCTCACCTTCGCCGAGGCGTGGCGGCGCTCCCTCGCCCAGGCCGGCGCGCTGACCGGCCTCGGCGTGCGGCCGGGGGACCGGGTCGCCCTGATGGCCCCGAACACCACCGAGTTCCCCCTCGCCTACTTCGCGGCCATGGCGGTGGGCGGGGTCGTCGTCCCGGTCCACCTGCTGCTCTCGGCGGCCGAGGTCGGACATGTGCTCAAGGACAGCGGCGCCACCCTCCTGCTCGCCCACCCCGCCCAGGAGGCCACCGCCCGCGCGGCCGCCGACCCGCTGGGCGTCCGCGTGGTCCTGCTCGGCGAGGAGCTGGAGAAGCTCGCGGTGGACGCCGAGCCGCCGCAGTCGTACGTCACCCGGTCCGCCGACGACCCGGCCGTCGTCTTCTACACCAGCGGCACCACCGGCGTCCCGAAGGGCGCCGTGCTCAGCCACTTCAACATTGTGATGAACGCGACCGTCAACGCCTTCGACGCCAACGACATCCGCCCCGACGACATCGTCCTCGGCGCGCTCCCGCTCTTCCACGCCTTCGGACAGACGGTCTCCCTCAACTCCACCTGGCGTGCGGGCGCGACGCTCGTCCTGATGCCCCGCTTCGACGCCGCACGCGCCATCGAGATCATGGTCGCCGAGCACGTCAACACCTTCCACGGCGTCCCCACCATGTTCGTCTCCCTGGCCGCCGCCGCGGCCGGCGCCGACGCCCTGCCCGGGCTGCGGCTGTGCGTCTCCGGCGGCGCCTCGCTGCCGGTGGCGGTGCTGGAGAGGTTCGAGTCGGCGTTCGGCGCGCGGATCTACGAGGGCTACGGCCTCTCGGAGACCTCCCCGGCCGCCACCGTCAACCAGCCGGTCTTCGGCACCCGCGCCGGCACCATCGGCCACCCGCTGTGGGGAGTGGACGCCGAGATCGCCCGCGCGGACGCCGAGGACCGCGTCGAACTCCTCCCGCCCGGCGAGCTGGGCGAGGTCGTCATCCGGGGGCACAACGTCTTCTCCGGATACCTGAACCGCCCCGATGCCACCGCCGAGGCGCTCGTCGACGGCTGGTTCCGCACCGGCGACCTCGGCACCAAGGACGAGGAGGGGTTCCTGCGGATCGTCGACCGCAAGAAGGACGTCGTCATCCGGGGCGGCTACAACGTCTACCCCCGCGAGGTCGAGGAGGTCCTCGCCCGGCACCCGGCCGTCGCCCAGGTCGCCGTCGTCGGCCTGCCCGACGACCTGCACGGCGAGGAGATCTGCGCGGTCGTCGTGCCCGCACCGGGCGCCGCGCCCGACGCCGAGGCGATCACCGAGTGGTCCAAGGAGCACCTCGGCAGGCACAAGTACCCGCGCCGCGTGGAGTTCACGGACGCGCTGCCCCTCGGCCCCAGCATGAAGGTGCTCAAGCGGGAACTGCGCGCCCGGTACGCCGGGCGCTGAGCCCCCGGGCGCCCGGCCGGACGTGTGCACATAGCATCGGTCTCCGCATGAACATGATGACGCTCTGGCACATATCCGGCTGGGAGTTCGCCGCCCTGGCCCTCGCCGCCCTCCTGGTCGGCTTCTCCAAGACCGCGGTCAGCGGGGCCAACACGGTCAGCCTCGCCGTCTTCGCGGCCGTCCTGCCCGCCCGCGCCTCCACCGGCGTCCTGCTGCCGCTCCTCATCGCGGGCGACACCTTCGCCGTCCTCACCTACCGGCGGCACGCGCACTGGCCCACCCTGTGGCGGCTCTTCCCCGCCGTCGCGGCCGGGGTGGTGGCGGGCACGCTCTTCCTCGTCCGCGCCGGGGACGGGATCGTACGGATCTCCATCGGCGTGATCCTGCTGCTGATGACCGGGATCACGCTGTGGCGCAGGCGCCAGGAGGCCGCGGAGGACACCGGCCCGCGCACCGGCCGCGCGACGGCGGGCGCGTACGGCGTGATCGGCGGCTTCACCACCATGGTCGCCAACGCGGGCGGCCCGGTGATGTCGATGTACCTGCTCTCCGCGGGCTTCAGGAAGATGGGCTTCCTCGGCACCTCCGCCTTCTTCTTCCTCATCGTCAACGTGGCCAAGATCCCCTTCAGCGCGGCACTCGGCCTGATCGACGGCAAGTCGCTGCTGCTCGACGCGGCGCTGCTCGCGTTCGTCATCCCCGGCGGGTTCCTCGGCAAATGGGCCGTCCACAAGATCAACCAGCGGCTCTTCGACCGCATCGTCATCGTGGCGACCCTCGTCGGGGCGGTCGAACTCCTGCTGACCTGACCGGTGCGTACGCTCACCCCATGCCCGCGCACGTCCTGATCCTCGGCGGCACCACCGAGGCCCGCCGCCTCGCCACCGCCCTCGCCGCCCGTACCGGCATCCGGGTCACCACCTCGCTCGCGGGGCGGGTGAGCCGGCCGGGAGCGGTCGACGGGGAGGTACGGACCGGCGGGTTCGGCGGCCCGGAAGGGCTGGCCGGGTGGCTGCGCGCCCACCGGGTGACCGCGCTCGTGGACGCCACCCATCCCTTCGCCGAGCGCATCACGGCGAACGCGGCGGAGGCGGCACGGCTGACCGGTGTTCCGCACGCGGTCCTGCGCCGCCCCGGCTGGGACCTCGACGACGACTGGCACCCGGTGGCCTCCCTGGAGGAGGCCGCGCGGGCCCTGCCCCGCCTGGGCCGACGGGTGTTCCTCAGCACGGGACGGCTCGGCCTTGCCGCCTTCGCCCACCTGACGGACACCCGGTTCGTGATCCGCTCGGTTCAACCACCGGAGCCCCCGATGCCCCCGCACTGCGAACTGATTCTGGCGCGCGGCCCGTTCAGCCTCGCCGACGAGCTGGACCTGCTCCGGGCGCACCGCATCGACGTACTCGTCACGAAGGACAGCGGGGGAGCGGCGACGGCCCCGAAACTGGCCGCCGCCCGCCGGCTGTCCCTGCCGGTCGTGGTGGTACGCCGCCCTGGACTTCCCCCCGGCGTACGGGAGTCGCGCGACGTCGACGGCGTACTGGACTGGCTGGCCGGGGTCATTCCCCCCGGGGGTGCCTGCGCAGCAGATACGTGTCCATGATCCAGCCCTTGCGCTCCCGCGCCTCCGCGCGCACCCGCTCGATGCGCGGCCCGGCCTCCGCCAGCGGCCCCGACACCAGGATCTCGTCCGGGGTGCCTATGTACGCGCCCCAGTAGATGTCGATGTCGTCGCCGGTGTACTCCCGGAACGCCTGGTGCGCGTCGAGCATCACCACGACGTCGTCCACCCCCTCCGGGAACCCCTCCGCCAGCCGCCGCCCCGTGGTGATCTGCACCGGCCGCGCCACCCGGTTCAGCCCCGTGCGATGCCGGGCCACCAGCGCGGAGACGCTGCTGATGCCGGGCACCACGTCGTACGAGAACTCCACCGCGCCCGTGGCCAGCACCTCTTCCAGGATGCCGAGCGTGCTGTCGTACAGCGACGGGTCGCCCCACACCAGGAACGCGCCCGTGCCGTCCTCGGCCACCTCCTCGGCGATCAGCCGCTCGTAGATCCCCGCGCGGGCCGACCGCCAGTCCCCGACGGCCGGGGAGTAGGCCGCGCCGCCCGCCCGCCGGTCCCGCTCCGGGTCACGGGCCGCCACCACCCGGTACGACCCCTCGGGCAGATGCGCGTCCAGGATGTCCCGGCGCAGCCGCGTCAGATCACTCTTCACCTCGCCCTTCTCGAGCAGGAAGAACACGTCCGTGCCGCGCAGCGCCTTGACCGCCTGCAAGGTGAGCTGGTCGGGGTCGCCCGCGCCGATACCGATGACATGAATCTTTCGCACGCGCCGAGTCTGCCGCACGCCTCAGCGGCGGCGCCGAGGGGGGAGGCGCCCGGCTGGGTACTCGGCCGTTCCGGTGCGCCCGGCACGGGCCGGGTCCGGCGAACGGAGGCAGCCCGCCATGTACGACAGCCCCCTCGCAGGCCGTACCGTCGTCGTGACGGGAGCCGCGCGCGGACTGGGCGCGGCCCTCGCCCGCGCCTTCGCAGAGCGCGGCGCGCGGCTCGCCCTGCTCGGCCTGGAGAGAGCGGAACTGGAGAAAGTGGCCGCGTCCCTCCCTCCGCCGGTGATCGCCCTGGAGGTCGACGTCACCGACTTCGGGGCCCTGGAGCGCGCCGCCGCCGAGGTACGGGAACGGCTGGGCCGGCCGTCCGTCGTCGTCGCCAACGCGGGGATCGCCGAGGGCGGCCCGTTCGCGGAGGCCGCCCCCGAGTCCTGGCGGCGGGTGATCGAGGTCAACCTGATCGGCAGCGCCCTCACGGCACGGGCGTTCCTGGCCGACCTGCGGGCGACATCCGGCTACTTCCTCCAGATCGCCTCCCTGGCCGCCTTCGGCACGTCACCGATGATGAGCGCCTACTGCGCCTCCAAGGCGGGCGTCGAGTCCTTCGCCCACGCCCTGCAGGCCGAGGTCGCGCACGAGCACGTCGGCGTGGGCATCGCCTACATCAACTGGACCGACACCGACATGGTCCGCGACGCCGACCGCTACCCCGTGCTGCGCGAACTCCGCGCCCACATGCCGGCCCCGGCCCGCAGGGTGTACCCGGCCGGCCTGGTCGCCGAGCGGCTGGTCCGCGCGGTGGAGGGGCGGCGCGACGCCGTCTACGTGCCCCGGTGGCTGCGGCTGGTGCAGGTGGTGCGTGCCGCGCTGCCGCCGGTCGTGCTGCGGGTGTCCCGCCGGGTGCTGCCCCGCCTGGAGGCGGAGCGGGCACTTCCGGCGACCGGCCTGCTCGGGGCCGGGGGCGAGGCCGACGAGGAGCTGCGGGGCAGGGCGTGAGCGGTCACGGGTGCCGGAGGCGGGGAGCCTCGGCGCCCGCCTCCACCGGGCCGGACGCCGTCTCCACCCGGTCGGCGAGGTCCGTGGCCCAGGCCGCCAGTCCGGCCAGGTCGAGACCGTGGGGGCGCGGGCTGTCCTGCCGCAGCGACCACTGCGACACCGCCGCCGCGCCGCGCCGCAGCAGGCGGGCACCGCCGGTGGCGTTGCCGCGCGCGGAGTGGGTGAGCCCCACCGCGAGCTGGGCCAGGCCGCGCCACAGCTCCCGCTCGGCCTCGGGGCCCGACTTCCAGGCGTCCTCGAACACCTCGTGCGCGTGGAAGGGCTTCCCGCCGTCCAGCAGCTCCTGCGCCTCCGCCAGCGTCTCGGCCGGGCTGCGTACAATTCCCTCCGGCTGCCGTTCGACCCCGTCGGACCCGTAGGGCAGCGGCCGCCCCAGGCCGTCCCGAGGCCGCGCGTTGCGAGCCCGCCCCTCCTGGTCCCGGTCCCGCCCGCCGGCCGTCCCGTCCGGCCCCGCGCCGATCTCTCCACCCGCGTCCGTGTCTGCCATGGGGCCGATTCTCCCCCTCCCGGCCCACAACCCGCTTCGGAGGAGTCCCCTACGTGGGGTAAAGTGCTGTTCGCGCGATCACGCGGGTCACCGCGAGTGAGCGCATCGGGACGTGGCGCAGCTTGGTAGCGCACTTGACTGGGGGTCAAGGGGTCGCAGGTTCAAATCCTGTCGTCCCGACTTTGCGAAGTCGCAGATCAGGGCCGGTTACGGAGAAATCCGCAACCGGCCCTTGATCATGGTGGGAATCAGGTACGGGCCTCTCAGACGAACGCGCTGATCCCGGTCGCCGCCCGGCCGACGATGAGGGAGTTCATGTCGCGGGTGCCCTCGTAGGAGTACAGGGCCTCGGCGTCGGCCCAGAAGCGGGCCACCTCGTGGTCCAGCAGAATGCCGTTGCCGCCCAGCAGCTCACGGGCATGCGCGACGACCTCGCGGGTCCGGGTGGTGCTGAACATCTTCGCCATGGACGCCTGCTGGTCGGTGAGGTGGCCGGCGTCCTGGAGCTGTGCCGCGCGCACGTTCATGGTCTGGCAGGCGGTGATGTCGGCCAGCATCCGGGCCAGTTGGTCCTGCACCAGCTGGAAGGCGGCGATGGGCTTGCCGAACTGCTCGCGCTCCAGGGTGTAGGCACGGGCGGCCTCGTACGCGCCCATGGCGCAGCCCACCGCGTTCCAGGAGACACCGAGCCGGGTGGCGCGCAGCACCTTCGCGGTGTCCTTGAAGGAGTTCGCCTCCTGGAGCCGGTCCGCCTCCGGAACCCGTACGTCGCGCAGTTCGATCTCGGCGTTCTGCACGGTGCGCAGCGAGACCTTGCCCTCGATGCGGTGAGGTGTGAAACCCTCGGCGCCCTGCTGCACCACGAAACCCTTGACCTCGCCGTCGGCCTCGTCCTTCGCCCAGACGATCACCAGGTCGGCGAAAGTGGCGTTGCCGATCCACTTCTTGCGCCCGTTCAGCACCCAGGTGTCGCCCTCCCGCCGGGCGGTGGTCGTCAGACCGCGAGAGGTGCCGGAGCCGACGCCGGGCTCGGTCAGGGCGAACGCGGCCAGCCGCTCCCAGCGCAGCATCTCCGGTATCCAGCGCCGCTTCTGCTCCTCGGAGCCGCATTCCATGACCGAGGCGATGCCGAGTCCGCTGTGCACGCCGTGGAAGGTGGCGAACGAGGGGTCGACGCGGGCGAGTTCCATGCTCACGAGACCGGCCACCAGCGCACCCCGGCCCGGTGCGCCGTGACCGCTGAACTGAAGTCCCGCGATGCCGAGTCCGGGCATGTGCGGGATCAGCTCGTGCGGGAACTCGCCGCGCTCCCAGTAGTCGTCCGCGACGGGGGCGAGATGCTTGAGCGCCCAGTCGCGCACCGTGGCCAGCAGCTCCTGGTCCTCGGGGCCGACCGTCGCGCGTACGTGGTAGAAATCCGCCTCCACGGCCGCCGGGTCCGCTTCGTGCACCGTGACGCCGGGCCACCCGTGCTCGTGGCCCGGCCCGGTGTGGTCGGGCTGCTGCTGTCCGGTCATGACGACCCCTCTTTCTCCTCAAGTGGCCCACGGCGCACAGGTGGTACGGGTCCACCCGGCCGCCGCGCCCGTCCCGCCGCCCAGTCGGTGCAGCGGCGTGCTGCTCACCGGTGCCCGCGATTCCGTGCGCGTAGACCTTGCCGGAGATCTTGAGTGAGGGAGCCCACAGGGAGACCCCGGCGCGGTGAGGGGGTGGTGCGCCGGGGGAGGCGGATCGGTCCGCCGTCCGGCCCGGGCGGCACGCCACCGGTGACGAGCCCTCCGGCTCCGAGCCCGCGGGGCAGCGCCCGGCGCCGCTCAGGCGCCGGAGAGGAAGAGGCAGAACAGGTGGCCGTGGGGGTCGCGCAGTACGCGGACGTCGCCCTGGGGCTGGTGCTCCTCCAGCGTCGCGCCCAGGGCGCACGCGCGCTCGGTCTCGGCGTCGAGGTTGTCGACCTGGAGGTCGAGGTGGGCCTGCATCTGCTGGTCACCGGGGCCGGCCGGCCACTTCGGCGGGCGGTGGTCCCGCTCCAGCTGGAAGCTGAGGCCGGGGCGTTCGCGCTCCGGGGCCCTCAGGCGGACCCAGTCGGGCTCCCGGTCGACCTCGACCCAGCCCAGCAGCGCACGGTAGAAGTCGGCCAGCGCGGGCGGATCGGGGGTGCCGAGCACGAAGGCGGCGAGCAGCGTCGTCATGGCCCGTCCCTGCCCGGGAGCGGTTGGTCCTACGCGTCCGCGGAGCCGCCCGGAGGCGGGAGCCGGGCGCGACCGGAAGTCACGACATCCCGGCCTCCGCGGGGTCCCGCACCCCGCTGACCACCGGGTGCCCCCGCTGCCGTGACGGGTCCCGCCGCCCGGCGCCGAGGGGCGAAGGAGGCCAGTGCCACCCCGCCGACGAGAACCCGACCCTGGTCGCCCTGATCGCCGCCGGGCTCGGCATCGGCCTCGTCCCCCGCCTGGGCCGCGGCCCGCTGCCGCCCGGCGCGGTGGAGGTGCCGCTCGACCCCGTCCCCGTACGCCGCCTCTACGCCCTGTGGCGCACCGGCGCGACCCGCCGCCCGGCGATCATGGAGACGGTGCGGGCGCTGAAGGAGGGGTGGGCCACGCTGGAGGGGGAGACGGTGTGAGGGCGTGGCGGAGATGGGCGCCGCGGCCCGCCGACGCCCCCGGAGTGCGTACCGTCGGCGGCGTGCGCATGCTGGTTGGGGAGGTGCCATGGAAGGCGACGCCCGACGCGAGCGGACCCTTGAGACCTGCCCCGAGGCCATGCGCGTGGCCTGTGAGGCCCTCGCGGCCTCACCCCTGGCGATCTGCCTCCTCGACGACGATCTGCGCGTCACCGACTGCAACGAGTCCGCGCACCGCCTGCTGTCCGGCACCGACCCCACCGGCCGGGCGCTCACCGACGTGCTCCCGCTGCGCGACCCCGAGGCCGAGACGGCCCACGCGCACGAGGTCCGTACGACCGGCGTCGCCTCCCTGAACCGCCTGGTGCGCACCCGCCGGACCCCGCGGTGGGGCCCCCGGACCCTGTCCCTCTCCCTCTTCCCCGCGCCCCCCGGCCATGAGGGTTCCGGGCTCGTCTGCACCATCGCCGACATCACCCCCGACGAGGCGGACGAGACCGGCCCCGACCCGCTGCGGCGCCTCGCGGACATCCAGGGCGAGGTGGGGGACACCCTCGACCACGACACCACCTGCACCGAACTGGCCGAGGCGCTCGTCCCCTCCGCAGCCGACACCGTCGTCATCGCCCTGGCCGAACACCTCACCCAGGGCGAACCCCCGCCCCTGACCCGGCACCACCCCGAGCCGCTCTGCCCGATCGCGTGCGGCGGGGCCGTCGCCGAGGACAGCGGCGTCTGGCCCGTGGACCAGAGCCCCTTCGCCCCGCTGCTCGCCGCCCGCACCCCGCGGGCCACCGACATCGACGCCGACCCCCGCTGGCTGGACGCCGAGCCCGCCCTGAAGCGCCTGCTGCACGCGGCCGGGGCGCACGCGCTGCTCGCGGCGCCGATCACGCGCGAGGGCGTCGTGCTCGGCCTGCTGCTGCTCTACCGGGGCGAGACGCCCGCCCCCTTCTCCCGCGAGGACATCGCCCTGGTGGAGAAGGTCTGCGCGCACACCGCGCGATGCCTGGACCACGCCCGGCGCTTCCACCGGGAGCACACCATCGCGCTGGCCATCCAGCACTCGCTGCTGCCGAGGCACCCGCCGACCGGAGCCGCCCTCGACATCGCCGACCTGCGGCTGCCCGGCGAGGAGAGCGGCGGGGGCTGGTTCGACGTGATGCCGCTCTCGGGAGCCCGCACGGGCCTCGCCGTCGGGCAGGTCACCGGGTTCGGGGTGCGTACGGCCACCACCATGGGCGAGCTGAGAACGGCCGGCCGCTCCCTCGCCACGCTCGACCTCCAGCCCGGGGAACTGCTGGCGCGGCTGAGCCGTACGACCGCCACCCTCGCGCGCGACCGCAGCGAGGCACGACCGGACTCCGGGCCCCTGCGCGCGGGATGCACCTACGCGGAGTGGGACCCGCTGTCGTGCGAGGTGACCGTCGCCCGCGCGGGCGGGCCCGAGGTCGTGCTCGTCCGCCCCGACGGCACCGTCGACACCGTCGCCACGCCCGAGGGGCCGCCGCTCGGCAGCGCGGCCGGACCGATCCCGTCCGTCACCGCCGCCGTGCCGTCCGGGTCGCTGCTGATCCTGCACACGCCCGGCCTCACCGAGGACCCCGCCGCCGTACCGGACCTGCTGCGCCGGGCCCTCGACCGGCTTCCCGATTCGGCCGCCGCCGAGCCGAGGGCCCTCTGCGACGAACTGGGCGCCCTGCTCACCGCCGGCCCGCGGACGGTCGAGGCGCAGGTGCTGGTCTGCCGGGTCATGGCCTTCCCCCACGAGCGCGTCGCCACCCTCGTCCTGCCCGACGGCCCCCAGGCCGCGGAGGCCGCCCGCGCCTGCTGCGAGCGGCACCTGAGCGAATGGGGTCTGGACGAGGACACCCGCTTCAACGGCCAGCTCATCGTCAGCGAGTTCGCCGGCAACGCCGTCCGCCACGGCTCCCCGCCGGCCCGCCTGCGCCTCATCTTCGACCAGGCCCTCACCATCGAGGTCTCCGACGCCGGCGGCAACGCCCCCCTCCTGCGGCACGCCCAGGAGGGCGACGAGGGCGGCCGCGGCCTGTTCATCGTCTCCCAGCTCGCGGACCGCTGGGGGACGCGGTACGAGAGCGGGGGCGGCAAGACGATCTGGGCGGAGGTGGACACGCCGGAGGAGGGCGAGGGGGTGTGAGCGTTCGAAGGGGGCGAGGGGGTGTGAGCGTGCGAAGGGGCGCGCTCGTGTGTCCCTGGCCGTCGGAGTGCCGGAAGAGGGATGTCGGGTTTGCGGGGCGGTGCCGCAGGACACCTGGGCCTGGAGCCCCGGGCGGGAGCCGTGACACGGGAGTCGTGTCCATCTCCTGGGGCCTCAGTGTGGAGGTGTCGCACATGGCCGCCGACAACATGTGGAGCTACGGTCCGACCGCCGGGCACACCCCCGACGCCGATCTGTCCGGGTACCGGGTCGAGGCGCTCGACGGGCACATCGGAAAGGTGGACAAGCACTCCAACGACGTGGGGGCGCAGTACATCGTCGTGGACACCGGGGTGTGGATCTTCGGCAAGGAGGTGCTGCTGCCGGCCGGGACGGTCACCGGGGTCGACCACGCGGAGCGGACCGTGCGGGTGGCGCGCACCAAGGAGCAGATCAAGGACGCGCCCGAGTTCGACAAGGACCGGCATCTGGGAGACCCGGCGTACCGGGACCAGATCAGCGGTCACTACGGCGAGCACGGCTCGGGGCACTGAGCGGGGCCCGCTCGGGCGCAGGTGCGGTCTCCCGTCAACGGAACGATCATGCTCCACACGAGACTTCTACAGCAATGTAGACAATGATGGGGGCGGGACCGGCCGGTCCCGGCCACCGTCCCGCTGGGAGGAACCGCTTCCGATGTTCGGCCTGAGTGAAGTCGCCCTGCTCCTGCTCGTGTTGATCGTCCTCCTCGGTGCCAGGAAACTGCCCGGACTCGTCCGCTCCGCCGGCCAGGCCACGCGCATCTTCAAGAGCGAGACCAGGGCCCTGCGCGAGCAGGACGCGCCGTCCGCGGCCACGCCCGCCGCCGGACCCGTCGTCGAGGGCACCGTCCTGCGCCGCGACGAGCCGGGGCGGCACTGAGCCACGGCCTACGATCTACGCACGGCGGCGGAAAGGAGAGGGCGTGAACGACCAGCGGCGGGCCCGGCGAAGGGGACAGGGCGAGCTGGAGGGGCTGGTGCTGTCCGCCCTGCGCGAGGCGCGGGAACCCGCGTCCGCCGGGTGGGTGCAGGAACACCTCGGCGGCGACCTCGCCTACACCACCGTCATCACCATCCTCACCCGCCTGCTCGCCAAGGGCGCCGTCACCCGGGAACGGGCGGGCCGCTCCTTCGTGTGGACGCCGGTCTCCGACCAGGCCGGCCTCGCCGCGCACCGGATGCGCAAGGTGCTCGACGGCGAGCACGACCGCGAGGCGGTGCTGTCCCGCTTCGTCACCTCCCTCGAACCCGGTGACGAACGTCTCCTGCGCAGCCTGCTGGGCGAGCCGGGCCCGGACGGAGAAGGCTGAGAGTCCATGGGCGTGTTCGTCCTCCTGCCGCTGGTGCTGCCCCTGACGGCATGGCCGGTCGCCCGGCTGGCCGAACAGCGGCTGCATCCCCGCGCCGCCACCTGGCTGCTGACGGTCACCGCCGGGGCGCTGGCCCTGTGCAGCACCCTCTGCCTGACCCTGCTCATGGTGGTCGGCACCGCACAGCTCCCCGGTAACCCGCTCCCGGACGCCTGGTCCGACGACGAGGTGCGTGAGGCCGTCCCGTACGACGAGGTCGCGGGCCAGGCCGCCATCCCCGCCCTGCTCGCCGTCGTCGCGGGCTGCTCGCGCCTGCTCTGGCGCCGTCACCGGGTACGGCGGCACGCCGAGCGGAGCCTCGCGGGCCTGCCCCCGCGCACGGTCGCCGTACTGCCCGACCCGGAGCCGTACGCGTACGCGCTGCCGGGCCGGGGCGGGCGCCGGGGGCGGGTGGTGGTGTCGGACGGCATGCTGTCCCGGCTGGCCGCGCGGGAGCGGCGGGCGCTGTTCGCGCACGAACGCGCCCACCTGGCGCACCGTCACCAGCGTTTCCTGCTGCTCGTCCAACTGGCCGCGCGGGCCAACCCGTTCCTGCGTCCGCTGCGTACGGCCGTGTCCTACACGGTGGAGCGCTGGGCCGACGAGGAGGCGGCCGGGGTGGTGGGCAGCAGGCGGACCGTGGCCCGCGCCATCGGCAGGGCGGCGCTCGTCTCCCGGCCCCGGCCGGACCCGGCGCCGGCCGGGTTCGCCGCCCCCGGACCGGTGCCCAGGCGCGTGGCCGCGCTGCTGGGGCCGGCCCCGGCCGTGCACGCGTGGCCCTCGCTGTTCACCGCCGTGGGCGCGGCGGCGTGGACCGCGGCGGCCGGGACGATGATGTCCGCGCTGTCCTCGGCCAACTCGGCGGTGACGCTGTTCCTCGTGCTGAAGGCGGCCACCCCGCTGTAGAGGTGACCGCCCGCGTCACTCAGAGGTCGAACTCGTGGGGCGGCAGGCCGAGGGCGAAGCACGCCTCGCGGACCACGGCCTGCTCGTCCTTGTCGAAGTCGCCGTCCGCGCCGCCGATCACGATGCCGATCTGGACGACCGCACGCGCCTCGGCCGGCTTCTTCTTCGCCTTGGCGATCTCCTGGAGCACGCTGACCCTGCCGAAGTCGCGGTCGGCGGTCAGCCTGCCGAGATTGTCCTCGAACCGGCGTTGCAGATCCGTCGCGTCGAAGTTCCGCAACACCTCGTTCGCGGCGATGAGCTGCGCGACCCGGCGGCGCTCGGACGGGTCCACCGTGCCGTCGGCGGCGGCCACCAGCGCGCACATCGCCATCGACGCGTCACGGAAGGCGCCGCTCTTCAGGTCGTTCTTGCGCGCCACCAGCTGCGTCTGCATGGTGGCGGCGGATTCCTTGACGCGGTCCCACAGGGCCATGAGCACTCCATTTCTCGTACGGGAGGAGCCGCGCGGCCGCCCGGCTCCCGGATGGGTCTGTGACCGGGCGGTTCCTCAGTCCTCTTCGTCGCCCTCGAAGAAGTCGCCCACCTCGTCCACGACTTCGGCCGCGACCAGGCCGCCGGCCACGCCGACCGCCAGCCCGGCCGCGCCCGCGGCGACGGCGGTGCCCATGCCGGGGCGCCCACCGCCATGCGCGTGGTGCGGCCCGGCGTACCCCGGCTCCCCGTGGCCGTGGTGGGGCGCGGGGTACATCGCCGGTCGGCTCTCCAGGAGTTGGCGGAACCAGCCGTCGACCAGCGAGGTCCAGTCCTGGCCGGTGTCGTGCGAGACGGTGAAACGGCCGAGCGTGTCATGCCCGCCGCCCAGGAATCCGCCGCGCTTGTCGGCCTCCACCACGACCTCCATGCCGCCGGGGTGGGCGAGGAACGTCAGCTCGAACTCACCGGCCCCGTGGGCGAACCGCGGGGCGGGGGTCAGCTCGATCTCCTGGTAGAAGGGCAGTTGCTGGCCCGTACCGCCGATGCGGCCGTATTCGAGGTCAGCGGACCGGAAGCCGAAGCCCAGTTGTCCGAGCGCCTCCAGAACCGCTTCCTGAGCCGGCAGCGGGCGGACGGCCAGCGGGTCCAGGTCGCCCTTGTCCCGTGCCCCGGTGACCGCCAGCTCGGTCCGCACTCCGAGGACGACGCCGAGCGGCTGGCCGTGCAGTTCGGTGACCGGTGTCTCCCACGGCAGCGGCACCCCGAACGGGATCGTCCGCTGCTCGCCCTCCGCGAGGCGGAACCCGCCGCCCACGGTGAACCGCTCGAAGACGACGGTGCCTTCGCTCTCCCCGTGCTCGTGCTCCGCCTCGACGCGGGCGACCAGTTCGAGCGTGATGTGGTCGATGTCGAAGGCGGCGGAGCCGCCCGTGAGGCGGACCTCGCCCGACAGGGTGCCGCCGGGCAGCACCGCGCCGGGTGCCAGGACGGTGTCCACCGCGGGCCCTCCCACGCCGAGCGAGCCGAGCAGCCTCTTGAACACCATGGGGCGCCCACTTCCCTTCTTGCTTCTACACGTATGTAGAAGCATAGGCCGGGCCGAGGGCGCGGTCCACCACCGGCCGGGGGCGGTGCTGACGGTCCGCCAGGACGGATGCGACGATCCCGCCATGCCCGAGATACGACCCGCCGTGCCCGAGACGCGCCCCGCCCCCGCCCCCTGCCGGATCGTGGTCTGCCGGGACTGCTGCTGCGGAAGTCCCAAGGTGACCGGTGTCGATCACGCCGCGCAGACCGTCCGGCTCGCCGAGGAGGCTCCCGTACGGATCTCCGCATGCCTCGACGTGTGCGACCAGGCCAACGTGATCGTCGTCCAGCCCTCCGCCGCCGGGCGCGCGGCCGGGGGCCGGCCGGTCTGGCTCGGCCTCGTCAACGACCCCGACGCGACCGAGGACATCCTCGCCTGGGTGCGGGCCGGCGGGCCGGGTGTCGCACCCCGCCCCGGCATCCTCGATCTGTACACCTTCAGTCCGCCCCGTAGGCGGTAACTCGCCTATGGCACAACAGAGTTGAAGCATGACTCTGGTCGCCCCGCACCCCCTGGGCTACCGTCGGTAACACCTGCCGACGGCGATCGTCAGCACGTCCTTGCTGCCTCGGCAGCCTTCGTTCGTCCCCCCGCACCGCCGGACCCCCCGACGAAAGGCAGCCATGGACAACCCCACCGCCCCCACCGGGATCACCCGCCGCCGCGCCCTCACCGTCACCGGGGGTGTGCTCGCCGGGGCCGCGCTGGCCGCCCACGCCGGTCCGGCCTTCGCCGGGGAGTCGCAGGACGCGGACGCGATCGTCGTCGGCCACGGCCTCGCGGGGCTGGTCGCCACGGCCGAACTCGCCGCCGCGGGACGCAAGGTGCTGCTGCTCGACCAGGAACCGGAGGCGAGCATCGGCGGTCAGGCGTTCTGGTCCTTCGGCGGGCTGTTCTTCGTCGACTCCGAGGAACAGAGGCTGATGGGCGTCAAGGACACCCATGAACTCGCCTGGCAGGACTGGCAGGGCAGCGCCGGTTTCGACCGGGGCGTGGACGACCCGGCGGGCCAGGACCACTGGGCGTACAAGTGGGCGGAGGCGTACGTCGACTTCGCCTCCGGCGAGAAGCGGTCCTGGCTCGCCGGGCTGGGCGTGCAGTGGTTCCCGATCGTGGGCTGGGCCGAGCGCGGCGGCGGCCTCGCCGACGGGCACGGCAACTCGGTGCCGCGCTTCCACGTCACCTGGGGCACCGGCCCCGCCGTGGTCGAGCCGTTCGAGAAGAAGGTGCGCGCGGCGGTGGCGGCCGGCAAGGCCGCCTTCAGATTCCGGCACCGGGTCGACGGCATCGTCACTACGGGCGGCGCTGTGACCGGCGTACGCGGGGCCGTCCTCGAACCCAGCGGCGCGGCCCGCGGCAAGCCCAGCTCCCGTACCGTGATCGGCGAGTTCGAGCTGCGCGCGCCGGTCGTGGTCGTCACCTCCGGCGGCATCGGCGCCAACCACGACCTCGTACGCCAGAACTGGCCCGCCCGGCTCGGCACGGCGCCCAAGTCCATGATCACCGGCGTGCCCGCGCACGTCGACGGGCGGATGCTCGCCATCACCGAACGGGCGGGCGGCCGCATCGTCAACCCCGACCGCATGTGGCACTACACCGAGGGGCTGCGCAACTACGACCCGATCTGGCCCAACCACGGCATCCGCATCCTGCCCGGACCGTCCTCCATGTGGTTCGACGCCACCGGCAAGCGCTTCGGCACCCCCGACATCCCCGGCTACGACACCCTGCACACCCTCGGCTCGATCACTGCCTCCGGGTACGACTACTCGTGGTTCGTGACCACACAGAAGATCATCGCCAAGGAGTTCGCGCTCTCCGGCTCCGAGCAGAACCCGGACCTCACCGACAAGAACATCTGGCAGCTGCTCTCCCGGATCTGGCAGACGCCCGAGCCGATCGAGAAGTTCAAGAAGAACGGCGCCGACTTCGTGGTCGCCGCCACGCTCTCCGAACTGGTCGCCGGGATGAACAGGCTGACCGGCGACAACCTGATCGACCTGGCCCGGCTCAAGCGGCAGATCGAGGCCCGCGACCGCGAGATGGACAACCCGTACACCAAGGACGTGCAGGTCATGGGCATCCGCAACGCCCTCGCCTACATCGGGGACTCGCTCAGCCGGACCGCCCCCGCGCACAAGATCCTCGACCCGTCGGCCGGACCGCTGATCGCCGTGCGCCTGAACATCCTCACCCGCAAGACCCTCGGCGGGCTCCAGACCGACCTGTCCGGGCGCGTGCTGAACGCCGCCGGGCAGCCGGTTCCGGGACTGTACGCGGCCGGGGAGGTCGCGGGCTTCGGTGGCGGGGGAGTGCACGGCTACCGCTCGCTGGAGGGCACCTTCCTCGGCGGCTGCCTCTTCTCCGGGCGCCAGGCGGGCCGGGCGGCGGCCGCCGCCACGGCGACCTGATCCCGGACAGGGGTTCGAGCGCGGGGGCGGACATCTGCCGGTGTGAAGCCCGCACAAGCGCGGTTTTTGCGTGATCACATGGGCGGGACGGGACAAGAAGCGGTGATTTGTCGGCGACTCGGGGCATCACGGACCATAGGACTCGGCCCGGTGCTCCGGGAGGGCCGTTCACCTGGCCTTTTCCGTGAGCCAGGTCACCGCCCGTCCCCCGCTCGGCCTGTCACGGCCGGCTCCGCGAGAGGTAACACCCACCCATGCAGGTCACCGGGACCGCTCAGCCGCCGGCTCCGGCGACGGGCCCCCTCGGCGCCCCGGCCGAGGAACCGGGCGGCAACGCGAACAAGCACGTCCGCCGCTTCGGGCTGCCCGTCGCCACCGCCCTGGTCATGGGCAACATCATCGGCGGAGGCATCTTCCTGCTCCCCGCCTCCGTCGCCCCCTACGGCACGGTCAGCCTGGTCGCCCTCGGCGTCCTCACGGTCGGCGCCATCGCGCTGGCCCTGGTCTTCGGCCGGCTCGCCGAGCGCGACCCGCGCACCGGCGGCCCGTACGTGTACGCCCGCGAGGCGTTCGGCGACTTCGCCGGGTTCCTCGCCGCCTGGGCGTACTGGATCACCACCTGGGTGTCCAACGCCGCGCTCGCCGTCGCCGCCGTCGGCTACCTCGACGTGCTCATCCCGGTCAGCGGCCACCGCTGGACCGCCTGCCTGGCCGCCCTGGTCATCCAGTGGCTCCCGGCCCTCGCCAACTTCGCCGGCACCCGCTGGGTGGGTGCCGTGCAGCTCGTCTCCACGGTGCTGAAGTTCGTCCCGCTGCTGCTCGTGGCCGTCGGCGGGCTGTTCTTCTTCGACCCGGACAAGCTGGGCCCGTTCAACGCGGGCGGGGGCAGCCCGATCGGCGCGATCTCCGCGTCCGCCGCGCTGCTGCTCTACTCCTACCTCGGCGTGGAGTCCGCGGCCGTCAGCGCGGGCGAGGTCCGCGACGCCCGCCGCAACGTCGGCCGGGCCACCGTGATCGGCACCGCCGGCGCCGCGCTGGTCTACCTCCTCGGCACGGTCGCCGTCTTCGGCACCGTCTCCCACAGCCACCTGGTGAAGTCGACCGCGCCGTTCTCCGACGCCGTGAACTCCATGTTCGGCGGCACCTGGGGCGGCTGGGCCGTGGCCCTGGCCGCGCTGGTCTCGATGACCGGCTGCCTCAACGGCTGGACCCTGCTCAGCGCGCAGACCCCGTACGCCGCCGCCCGTGACGGGCTCTTCCCGGCCGCCTTCACCCGGCGCCGGCGCGGTGTGCCGACCGTGGGCGTCGGCGTCACGGTCGTCCTCTCCTCGCTGCTGACCGTCTACAACTTCATGGCGGGCTCCGCGCACGTCTTCGAGGTCCTGGTCCTCGTCACCACCTTCACGGCGACCGTGCCGTACCTGCTGGCCACCGCCGCGCAGCTCTACCACCTCGCCTCCGGCCGCCGCGACGCGGTCGACGGACGGCGGCTGGTGCGCGACGCGGTGATCGCCGCCGTCGCCGCGGGCTTCTCCGTCTGGCTGGTCGCGGGCGCGGGCTACGCGGCGGTCTACCAGGGAGTGCTGTTCCTGTTCGCCGGCGTCCTCGTCTACGCCGTGATGGCCGGGCGCCGCCGCCGCGCCGAAGCCTGACCCGCCCCGCATGAGCCCGGTGGTCCCCGTGGGGCCGCCGGGCTCTCGCGTACCGGTTAACTGCACAAGCGGATCAGCTCCTACCGCTAGTGCCGGTGATCTTCGGCTGCGTACCGTGGCGCACCGATGACGGGCCTCGCGGGCAGGGAGTGAGCAGACGGTGCAGCCGACGTTCGTACTGGTGCATGGAGCCTTCGGCAACTCCTTCGCCTTCGCGCCGCTCCAGGCCGAACTGGGACTGCTCGGGCACCGCTCGGTCGCGGTCGACCTGCCCGGCCACGGCTTCGCGGCGACCTACCCCGACGCCTACCAGGCCCCGCAGGACGCCGAACGGCTCGCCGCCGCACCGGGCGCGATCAAGGGCGTCACGCTCGCCGACAACGCCGCCCACCTGATCCGGGTGCTGGAGCGGGCCAAGGAGAACGGGCCCGTCGTCCTCGTCTCGCACAGCCGGGGCGGCGCCACGGCCACGGCCGCCGCCAACGCGCGCCCGGACCTGATCGACCGGCTCGTCTACGTCTCCGCCTGGTGCCCGGTCGACCTGGCCGTGGGCGACTACTACGCCGAGCCCGAGATGGCCGGGGTCGACACCGCCTCCCTCACCCTGGCCCTCGCCGGGAACCCGGCCGAGCTGGGCGTGCTCCGCGTCAACTTCCGCACCGCCGACCCCGGAGCCCTCGCCGCACTCAAGGCCGCCTTCCTCGCCGACGGCACCGACGACGAGTTCCGCGCCTTCCTGAACACCTTCCAGCCCGACGAGAACCTGGACGCGGGCACCGCCGCCGACCGCGCGCGGGCCGCCACCTGGGGCCGCGTCCCGCGGACGTACGTACGCCTCGCCGACGACGCGAGCCTGCCCCTCGCGCTGCAGGACCGGCTGATCCGCGAGGGCGACGCGCTGACCCCGGACAACCCCTACGACGTACGCACCCTGCCGGGCAGCCATCTGAAGTGGCTGGTCGACCCGGCGCCGGCCGCCCGCCTGCTCGGCGAACTCGCCCCGCCCACCGGCTGACCGGGGAAACACCCCTTTGTGCTTACATGCCGAACCGCCCCGCACGGCATGTCTGGACAAACCATTGACAGCGGACGGCACAGGGACTTGTATCCCGTCCCAGCACAGCAGCGCACACCCTCCCCAGCACAGTGAGGTGCAGGAACGATGGACCGCTCTTCTCGCTCGCGCGCACTGGCCCCCGTCGTGGCGGTGGCCGCGGCGGCAGCCCTCACCCTCGCCGGCTGCTCCAGCGGGTCCGGCGGGAAGAAGGCCGAGGAGGGCGGCGCGGGGGCACCGGCCGGCAAGGCCGACACCCCCCGGATGACGGTCGCCCTGGTCACCCACCAGTCGCCCGGCGACACCTTCTGGGACATCGTCCGCAAGGGCGCCGAGGCCGCCGCGGCCAAGGACAACATCAAGCTCGTCTACTCCGCCGACCCCAACGCGGGCACCCAGGCCAACCTGGTGCAGAACGCCGTCGACCAGAAGGTGGACGGCATCGCGGTCACGCTGGCCAAGCCCGGCGCGATGAGGGACGTCATCGCCAGGGCGAACGCGGCGAAGATACCCGTGGCCGGCCTCAACTCCGGGCTCAGCGACTGGAAGAAGCTCGGACTGCTCCAGTTCTTCGGACAGGACGAGACCGTCGCGGGCGAGGCGCTCGGCAAGAAGCTGAACGACGTCGGCGCCAAGAACATCGTCTGTGTGATCCACGAGCAGGGCAACGTCGGCCTCACCCAGCGCTGCGACGGCGTGAAGACTACCTTCTCCGGCAAGACCGAGACGCTGTACGTCAACGGCACCGACATGCCGTCCGTGAAGTCCACCATCACCGCCAAACTGAAGCAGGACGGCTCCCTCGACCACGTCGTCACCCTCGGCGCCCCCTTCGCGCTGACCGCCGTGCAGTCCGTCGCCGACGCGGGCGGCAAGACCGAGGTCGCCACCTTCGACCTCAACAAGGACCTCACCGGCGCCATCAAGAAGGGCACCATCGAGTTCGCCGTCGACCAGCAGCCCTACCTCCAGGGCTACCTGGCCGTCGACTCGCTGTGGCTGTACAAGAACAACGGCAACTACAGCGGCGGCGGTGAGCAGCCGGTGCTGACCGGCCCCGCCTTCGTGGACAAGTCCAACGTCGACCGGGTCGCCGAGTTCGCGGCGAAGGGCACCCGCTGATGAGCGGCGCCCCGCAGGCCGGGCCGGCGACCGCCCCGGCGCCGGCTCCCGGACCCGGCCCCGCCGCTGGGAGCGCCGGCCGGCGCGCACCGGCGCTGCGGCTGCTGGCCCGGCCCGAGGTGGGGGTCTTCCTGGGCGCGGTGGCCGTCCTGGTCTTCTTCCTGGTCGCGGCACCCTCGCTGCGCCAGGGCGGCTCCATGGCGACCGTCCTCTACCAGTGCTCCACCATCGGGCTCATGGCGCTGCCGGTCGCCCTGCTCATGATCGGCGGGGAGTTCGACCTCTCCTCCGGCGTCGCCGTCATCACCTCCGCGCTCACCGCCAGCATGCTGAGCTACCAGCTGACGGTGAACGTCTGGAGCGGCGTCCTCGTCTCCCTCGTGCTCTGCCTGGCCATCGGCGCCCTCAACGGCTGGATGGTGGTGCGGACCGGGCTGCCCAGCTTCCTGGTCACCCTCGGCACCTTCCTGATCCTCCAGGGCGTCAACCTCGCCGTCACCAAGCTGGTCACCGGCAACGTCGCCACCGACGACATCAGCGACATGGACGGCTTCGGCCAGGCCAAGGCGGTCTTCGCGTCCTCGGTCGGCATCGGCGGCGTCCAGGTGAAGATCACGGTCTTCTACTGGCTGGCCTTCGCCGCGCTCGCCACCTGGGTGCTGCTGCGCACCAGATACGGCAACTGGATCTTCGCCGTCGGTGGCAGCGAGGAGAGCGCCCGCGCGGTCGGCGTCCGGGTGGACTTCACCAAGATCACACTGTTCATGCTGGTGAGCTTCGGCGCCTGGTTCACCGGCATGCACAACCTGTTCTCGTTCAACACCGTGCAGTCCGGCGAGGGCGTCGGACAGGAACTGATCTACATCGCCGCCGCGGTGATCGGCGGCTGCCTGCTCACCGGCGGCTCGGGCTCCGCGATCGGGCCGGTCTTCGGCGCGTTCATGTTCGGCATGGTCAACCAGGGCATCGTCTTCGCGGGGTGGAACCCCGACTGGTTCAAGGCGTTCCTCGGCGTGATGCTCCTCGGCGCCGTCCTGATCAATCTGTGGGTCCAGCGCACGGCGACCCGGAGGTGAATGCGATGACCGACCAAGACACCGGCCCCCTGGTGGAGTTGCGCGGCGCGGGCAAGTCGTACGGCACGGTGCGCGCCCTGCACGGCGTAGACCTGACCGTGCGCACGGGCCGGGTCGCCTGCGTGCTCGGCGACAACGGCGCGGGCAAGTCCACCCTGATCAAAATCATCTCGGGACTGCACCGGCACACCGAGGGCCAATTCCTCGTCGACGGAGCGCCGGTGAGCTTCGGCAGCCCGCGCGACGCCCTCGCCCAGGGCATCGCCGCCGTCTACCAGGACCTCGCCACCGTCCCCCTCATGCCGGTCTGGCGCAACTTCTTCCTCGGCTCCGAACTCACCAAGGGCCCCTGGCCGCTGCGCCGGCTGGACATCGCCCGGATGAAGGAGACCGCCGACCGGGAACTGCGCGGCATGGGCATCGTCCTGGACGACCTGGAGCAGCCCGTCGGCACCCTCTCCGGCGGCCAGCGCCAGTGCGTCGCCATCGCCCGCGCCGTCCACTTCGGCGCCCGGGTGCTGATCCTGGACGAACCCACCGCCGCGCTCGGCGTCAAGCAGTCCGGCGTGGTCCTCAAGTACATCGCCGCCGCCCGCGAACGCGGTCTCGGCGTCGTCTTCATCACCCACAACCCGCACCACGCCTACATGGTCGGCGACCACTTCACCGTCCTGCGCCTGGGCACCCTCGAACTCAGCGCCGCACGCGGGGACATCACACTGGAGGACCTGACCGCGCACATGGCCGGCGGCACGGAACTCGCCGCCCTCAAGGACGAGCTGGCCGAGGTGCGCGGCGTGGACGTGGCCGAGCTGCCGTGACGCACCGCCGCCCGCTCAGGGGCGGACGAGCGCCCCGCCGTGAGCGCGCCGTGGTGGCCGGTGGTCATCACGTCGGACAGGGTCAGCAGCAACGGCACCAGCGCCGAGTCCGCCGCCACGGGCAGCTTCACCAGGGTGCCGTCCGCGTGCGGAATTCGGACCGCCTCACCCTGACGACCCCCCTCACGCCCGCCCCCTGAGGGACACTCGGGGTATGGCATCGACGAGCGCGCGCGGCGAGAGCGCCGAACCGGGCCGCTGTCCGCGCCCGCCGCACCCGGACCAGCCCCGCGCACGCCGCGTCATGACCACCGGTACCGAACAGACCCGGCTGATCGTCGTACGGGGCAACAGCGCCTCGGGCAAGTCCTCGGTCGCGGCCGGGCTCCGCGAGCGGTTCGGGCGCAACCTCGCCGTCGTCGGGCAGGACAACCTCCGCCGCGACGTCCTGCGCGAGCACGACCGCCCCGGCGCGGCCAACATCGGCCTGATCGGCGTGACGGCCCGCTACGCGCTGGACGCCGGGTTCCACACCGTCGTCGAGGGCATCCTGTACGCCGACCGGTACGCCACGATGCTCACCGACCTCGTGCGCGAGCACCGGGGTGTCTCGCGCTGCTACTACCTGGACGTGCCGTTGACGGAGACATTCGTCCGGCACGCGACGAAGGGCGACGCGGCCTACCTGGCCCAGGTCACCGACGACCACCTGCGCGACTGGTACCGCGAGCGGGACCTGCTGCCCGGCGGACTGGAGACCGTCATCGACGCGAGCAGCGTCCTCGCGGACACGGTGACCCGGATCATGCGGGAGTCGGGGCTGGACACGCTGCCGGCCGTCGACCGCTGAGGGCGTCTCTCAGCCCCGCCGATCCGCCAGGCCCTGGCCGATCAGGCTCCGCGCACAGTCCAGCACCGCCTCCTCGGCGGGCCGGGGACGCCAGCCGAGGAGGCGGTGGGCCTTCTCCGTGCTGTGACGGTTGCGGCGGCCGAGGGCCGGGAGGATCTCTCGGAGCGCGGGGTCGCCGAAGCGGGCCGCCAGACGGACCGACAGGTCGGGGAGCTGACGGGTCGGCACGTGCCGCGCCTGATCGCCCAGGCCGTCGCGCAGCACGCGGGCCATGTCCGCCATCCACAGGAACTCGCCGGTGCCCAGAAAGCGTTGTCCGGCGGCGGCCGGGTCGGTCATGGCCCGCAGGTGGAGGTCTACCAGGTCGCGTACGTCCACGATCTCCAGCCCGATCCGGGGCAGGCCGCGCATCGCTCCGGTGAGCATCCTCGCGACGATGCCGACCGAGCCCTCGGCGTTCGGGGTGAGGACCGGGCCGAACACGGCGCCGGGCAGCACGGTCGTCAGTTCGGTCGGACCGTCGTGGCCCGCCATGAAGTCCCAGGCGGCCCGCTCGGCGAGGGTCTTCGCACGACGGTAGGGGATCAGCGCCGGGTCGTCCGGGTCGGTCCACAGGCTCTCGTCGGTGACTCCCTCGTCCGCGTACGAGGACGGGCTGGCCGCGTTGGCGGCGGAGGTCAGCACGACCCGCTTCACCCCGGCAGCCGTGGCGGCGCGCAGCACCCGCAGGGTGCCGTCCCGCGCGGGTGTGAGGAGGTCGCCGGACTCTCTCGCCCCGAGGGGAGAGGCCACGTGCAGGACGCGGTCGGCCCCGCGCACGGCGTCGGTCCAGCCGGCGTCCGCGGTGAGGTCGGCGACGGCGAACTCCAGCCGGCCGCCGGGATCGGTGACCGCAGACACGGCATCGATCACTGCCTGTTCGCGGCCGGGGGCGCGCACGGTGGCGCGGACGGTGTGGCCGCGGCGCAGCAGCTCGGCGACGCACCAGCCGCCGATGTAGCCGCTGCCGCCGGTGACCAGGACTGTTTCGGGCATGGCTGTCATGGCTGTCCTTGGGCGCAGAGGGGTGGGGTATGCCAGAATGGCGAAAACGGAGGGGGCTCCGCTATGTCGACCAACGTACCGGAGGGCCCTCCGCTTGGCAATCCGTGACGGCACCCCGGACCGGAACCCAGAAAGAACGGAAGACGGCACGCCCGTGAGCGCCAGACCCATCCGGAAGGACGCCCGCGACAACCGCGAGCGCATCCTCACCGTCGCCCGCGAGGAACTCGCCGCGTCGAGCAGCGCCTCGCTCACGGCCATCGCCAGGCGGGCCGGTGTCGGCATCGGCACCCTCTACCGGCACTTCCCGACCCGCGAAGCCCTCGTCATGGAGCTGTACCGGCACGACCTCCAGCACCTCATCGACCTCGCGCCCCGACTGCGCGACGAGCAGCCCCCGTTGACCGCCCTGCGCATGTGGTTCGACGAGGTCGCGCGTTACGGCAGGCTGAAGTTCGGTGTCGCCGAGGTCATCCACGCGGCGACCGGCAGCGCCCAGGAGGACCCGTTCTACCGCCCGTTCGTCCAGGCCATCGGCACCCTGCTGGAGACCGGCGCGGCCGAGGGCACCCTCAAGGAAGGGGTCGACCCGGAGGACGTGCTCCTCCAGCTCAGCGTGCTGTGGCGGATCGACCCCACGCGGGACGGCGAGGCGCGGGCCGCCCGCATCCTGACCCTGATCGTGGACGGCCTGCGCGCCTGAGACCTCAGCCGGTGCGGACCTCCGCCAGGGTCACCGGCCGGTGCTCGCGCAGCGAGAGGGTGCACGCCTCCGCGATCCAGCCCGCCTCCAGCGCCTCCGCCACCGTGCACGGAGAGGGGCGCGTCCCGGCCACCAGCTCGGTGAACGCGGCCAGTTCGGCACGGTAGGCGTCGGCGAAGCGGTCCAGGAAGAAGTCGTGCGGGACGCCCGACGGGAAGCCTGCCCCCGGCTCGGCCGAGCGGATCGGCAGCCGGTCGTCCAGGCCGACCGCGAGGGAGTCCTCGAAGCCGAGCAGCTCCATGCGCACGTCGTGACCCCGCGCGTTGTGACGGGAGTTGGACACCACCGCGATCGTGCCGTCGTCCAGCGTGAGCACCGCGCTCGTGGTGTCCGCGTCGCCCGCCTCCCCGATGTACGCGGCACCCCGGTTGCCGCCGACCGCGTACACCTCGGTCACCTCGCGGCCGGTCACCCAGCGGATCATGTCGAAGTCGTGCACGGAGCAGTCGCGGAAGATGCCGCCGGAGGCGGCGACGTACGCGGCGGGCGGCGGCGCCGGGTCCAGGGTGGTGGAGCGCACCGTGTGCAGCCTGCCCAGCTCCCCGGAGCGCACGGCGGCCCGCGCGGCCGTGAAGCCCGCGTCGAAGCGGCGGTTGAAGCCGATCTGGACCGGCACCCCGCTGTCCCGCACGTCCTGAAGCAGCGCCACGCCCTCACCGATCGTCCGGGCCACCGGCTTCTCGCAGAACACCGGCACCCCCGCCGCGACCCCGGCCCGGATCAGCTCCGGGTGGGCGTCGGTGGCGGCCGCGACCACCAGGCCGTCCACCCCGGCCGCCAGCAGCGCCTCCGGCGAGTCGGCCACCTGGGCCCCGTACCGCTCGGCGGCCGCCTTGGCCGCGTCCGCGACCGGGTCGGCGACTACGAGGGAGGTGACGGCGTCCAGCACGGACAGGGTCCCGGCGTGGAAGGCGCCGATGCGGCCGAGGCCGAGAATTCCGATACGCATGTGCTCAAGTGCTCCTCACGTGTGCTGTGACAGGGCCCCGCGCTTCAGCTCACCGGCAGCTCCACCCACCCCCGCCCCCCGGCCGACACCGTCATCGCGTCCAGCACGGCCGCCGCGCGCACCGCGTCCGTCAGCGTGGCGCCGTACGGCTTGCCCTCCGCGACCGAGCGGAGGAACCGGTACGCCTCGACCACCTTCAGGTCGTCGTAGCCCATCGCGTTGGCCGCGCCCGGCTGGAACGCGGCGAACTCGCCGTCGCCCGGGCCGACGTACACCGTGCTCACCGGCTGGTCCTGGTAGGTGCCGCCCCGGCTCACCCGGAGTTCGTTCATCCGCCGGAAGTCCCAGAACACCGCGCCCTCGGTGCCGTGCACCTCGAAGCCGTAGTTGTTCTGCTCGCCCACCGAGACCCGGCACGCCTCCAGCACGCCGCGGGCGCCGGAGGCGAAGCGCAGCAGGCAGCTAACGTAGTCCTCGTTCTCCACCGGCCCGCGCTCACCGCCCGCCGCGAGGGTGTGCCCGGCGGTGGCGCCGGCGGGCCGGGAGCGCTCGGGGACGAAGACCGCCGTGTCGGCGGCCAGCGAGGCGATGTCGCCCAGCAGGAAGTACGCGAGGTCGGCGCCGTGCGAGGCCAGGTCGCCCAGTACCCCGCTGCCGCCCCGCTCCCGCTCGTAACGCCAGGTCAGCGCGGAGTCCGGATGGGCGGCGTAGTCGCTGAGCAGGCGGACCCGGGCGTGGGTGACCCGGCCGATCCCGCCGGAGGCGATCAGCTCGCGCGCGCTCTCGACGGCGGGCGCGTTGCGGTAGTTGAAGCCGACCGCCGTCTGCACGCCCGCCCCGGCGGCCGCGTCCGCGACCGCGCGGGCGTCCGCGCCGCTCAGCCCGACCGGCTTCTCGATCCAGAGGTGCTTGCCCGCCCGTGCCATCGCCACGCCGATCTCGCGGTGCAGGAAGTTCGGCGCGGTCACGCTCACGGCCCGCACCCGCGGATCGGCGGCGACCTCGCGCCAGTCGCGGGTGGCGGAGGCGAACCCGTACCGCTCCGCCGCCTCCTCGGCCAGGCCCGGCACCTCCTCGGCGACCGTGATCAGCTCGGGGCGCAGGGGCAGCCGTGGGTAGTGGTGCGGCAGGCGGGCGTACGCCCGGGTGTGCACCCGGCCCATCCAGCCGAACCCGACGACGGCGACACCCAGCGCATCCACCATGACAGCCCTTCTCCGGACCGGATCACATCTGCCGGGCCCACCTTTGTGCGGACAAATGCCGGGTGTCAACCCTGGTGCGCGCTCCCGACCGGGGCACACCGGCGTGCGGGGGCGCGGAGCCCGGGTGATCGTGGGAGGCATGGCTGCTGACCCGACGGCGGAGACCGGCGCACCCCGGCGACGGCACGACACCCGCGAATCCGTCCTGTTCGGCGGGGTGTACGGCGCGGTCCTCGCCAGCTCCCTGGTCGCCGCGCTGACCCAGCACGGCCACAGCTCGGCGGCCAGCCGCCGCTACGACGCCCTGTGGGTGCTGGTCACCGGCTTCGCCTCCGCCCTCGCCCACGGCTACGCCCACCACGTCGCCGAGCGCGGCCCCCGGCGCCGCGGGGAGGTGCTGCGCGCCCTGCGCGACGAGTGGCCGCTCGTGGCGGCCGTGCTGCCGACCGTGTTCCTGCTGGCGGGCGCGGGCTGGGGATGGTGGCCGCCGGGCGACGTCGAGTACCCGGCGCTGTACCTCAACATCGCCCTCCTGTTCGTCCTCGGAGTGATCACCGCCCGCTGGGCCTCCCGCCGCTGGCCGTCCGCGCTCCTCACCGGCCTCGCCGACGCCCTGCTGGGCTTCGTCGTGGTCATCGCCAACGCCCTCATCAAGTAGCGCCCGGCACGGGCACCGGTCCGGGTGGGGTAGTGTTGACCTGCGTGATCAGGCGGAACGCTCCGCCGGTGACGCATCGGGACGTGGCGCAGCTTGGTAGCGCACTTGACTGGGGGTCAAGGGGTCGCAGGTTCAAATCCTGTCGTCCCGACTTCGCGGAAACGCAGGTCGGAGGTCGTTCTCTCATTCATGGGAGGGCGGCCTCTTTCGTGCGTTCCGCTGTCCGGGCGCCCGCCTGACGAGGGCGGGGCGCGCCGCCGGAGGAGATCCGGCAGCGCGCCCCGTACGGAGGAGCAGCGGCTCGGCCTAGGTCACCGCGGTCAGCGTCGCGTAGACCACGACGTTGCTCTGGTAGCCGGTGCCCTTGACATAGCGGCCGCCGCAGGTGATCAACCGGAGTTCGGGCCGGCCGGTGCTGCCGTAGACCTTGTCGCTGGGGAAGTTCTTCCGGTCGTGCAGCTCGACGGCGCGGACGGTGAACACCGCCGTGCGCCGGTCCGCCCGGCTGATCTCGATGGTCGCGCCCTCGGCCAGGTCGCCCAGGTCGTAGAAGACGCCGGGCCCCCCGGCGGGGGTGTCCACATGCCCGGTGGCGACGGCGGTACCGGCCGAGCCGGGAGCCGTGCCGTCGCCGTACCAGCCGGCGACGCCGGGCCTCGACGCGGCCGGGGCCCTGCGGGCCCCGG